>NZ_JBMPPH010000020.1:0-72156 GCF_049340285.1 Undibacterium sp. SXout20W
TTATGGGCGATGAACAGCTTAAATCATCGTCCCAGAAAATGTCTCGGCTTCAAAACGCCGCACCAAGTATTTATGAAGCAGTTACAATCGCATCAACATGTGGTTGCACTTCGAAATTGAATCCGCCTAAGGTATTAAGCTTACGTATTAAGCTTAGTTGTTAAGCTAAGTTATAAAATTGATTATTAATCTAAATTGAATACCATAGTTCGGCGGGATCTGGATGTAAAAAAGCCCGTTGACGAATCAACGGGCTTTTGAATGCTCTGGTGCCCACGGAGGGACTCGAACCCCCACACCTTGCGGCACATGGACCTGAACCATGCGCGTCTACCAATTCCGCCACGTGGGCAACGGGAAGGCATGATTATAGAGGAATTAGACTTGCTTTGGTGGATTTTTTTGAACTTTTCGGGATTTAATTTTTGAGGGCGTTCAGTGGGGCTTGTGGTATCTATATGTAAAAAAGCCCGTTGACGAATCAACGGGCTTTTGAATGCTTTGGTGCCCACGGAGGGACTCGAACCCCCACACCTTGCGGCACATGGACCTGAACCATGCGCGTCTACCAATTCCGCCACGTGGGCAACGGAAGCCAGCATTATAGAGTGTTTGCTTGTCATGTCAAGACTAAGCGAGTCGGATGTTGAAGAATTGTTAGGCATTTGACGTTTGCTCCGGTAAACTAGGAAGATGTCTTGTATAGTCAGAACGTGAAATAACTTTTAAAGAAATTAACATCATTTGAATAAGCATTTATACCCAATTCCCAGCCGTGAAGAAATTCTGGGCGTCCTTCGTACGAATAAGGTCAAACTGACCGCAACTGATATTGCGGAAAAGTTAGACGTGAAACCCGAGGAGTTTGATGGCATGACGCGAAGATTGAACGCAATGGAACGAGACGGTCAGATTAAGCCAGATCGCACAGGTAACTATAGTCTTGCAAATCAAGAAAATTTTATCTCAGGGAAAATCAATAGCCATCGTGATGGCTATGGTTTTTTAATCCCGGATGATGGTAGTAATGATTTATATCTGCCTGAACGAGAAATGCAAAAAGTATTGCATGGTGATCGGGTAACAGCGCGAGTTGTGGGGACGGATCGCAGAGGTCGCCTCGAGGGTAGCATTATAGAGATCCTTGAACGTGCCAATACGCATGTAATCGGTCGTCTATTGAATGAAAATGGTGTTTGGGTTATCGCCCCTGAAGATAATCGCTTTAGTCAGGATATATTGTTGGCAGGTTCGCCCGGCAAGGCTAAAGCAGGTCAGGTAGTGAGTGTGGAGTTAACTGAACAACCGACTCGCTACGCGCAAGCCGTTGGTAAGATCGTTGAAATTTTGGGTGACATTGATGATCCCGGAATGGAAATTGAAATCGCTGTCCGTAAATTTGGCGTGCCACACGAATTTTCTGAGGCGGCCAAGAAAGCAGCGGCAAAGCTGCCGTCAGAGATCAGGCCTAAAGACCTCGAGGACAGAGTTGATTTGCGTGACATTCCTTTGGTGACGATTGATGGCGAAGACGCCAGGGATTTTGATGATGCCGTTTATTGCGAGCCTGTAAAAATCGGACGCTCTAAAGGGTACCGCTTGTTAGTCGCAATTGCCGATGTTAGTCACTACGTGATGCCAAATGATGCGCTGGATGAAGACGCATTATTACGAAGTACATCAGTGTATTTTCCGCGTAGAGTTATTCCGATGTTGCCGGAAAAGCTCTCGAATGGGCTTTGTTCCTTAAATCCGGACGTTGATCGCTTAACGCTGGTGTGCGATATGGTGATCACTCAAGAAGGTGAGATCAACGCATATCAGTTTTATCCAGCAGTCATTCATTCGGCCGCGCGTTTTACTTACACTGAAGTAGCCGCAATTCTGGGTAATACAAAAGGACCTGAGGCAGCTAAGCGTATTACGTTGGTGCACCATTTAGGTCACTTATATGAAGTGTTTCAGGCATTGTTAAAAGCCCGCCATGTGCGCGGGGCAATCGACTTTGAAACGACCGAGACCTATATTGTTTGTAACGCTGCAGGAAAAATTGAAAAGATTATTCCTCGCACTCGGAACGATGCGCATAAGCTGATTGAAGAATGTATGCTTGCTGCCAATGTATGTGCCGCGAATTTATTGGAAACGTATAAGCATCCTGGCACTTATCGTATTCATGCGGGACCGACAAAAGAAAAACTAACGCAAGTTCGAAATTTTTTAAAGCAAGTCGGTTTATTTTTAGGTGGCGGCGATAAACCATCGGCCTCAGATTATGCTGCTTTGATGGAAAAAATAAAAGGGCGTCCGGATTCTCCTTTGCTGCAAACAATGTTGCTTCGCTCGATGCAGCAGGCGGTCTATAGTCCAGATAATATTGGCCATTTTGGTTTGTCCTATGAGGCTTATGCGCACTTTACAAGCCCGATCCGGCGTTATCCAGATTTGCTCACGCACAGGGCGATCAAAGCTATTTTGAACGGCAAAGTGTATGAGCCTAAAGGAATTGATTTAAGCTTACTCAACACGACTATTTCTAATTCTGCACGTAAGCAGTTGATTGCTGACAAAGCCGCTGGGAAAAAGAAAGTTGAGAAAGACCCGACCATTTGGGATGCATTGGGAACACATTGTTCCGCCAACGAACGCCGTGCAGACGAGGCTTCACGCGACGTTGAGGCCTGGCTGAAATGTTATTTCATCAAAAATAAATTGGGCGAAGAGTTTATCGGTACGATTTCCGGTGTGACGCAATTTGGTATTTTTGTACAGTTGGACGATATTTATATTGAAGGTTTAGTGCACATTACTGATCTTGGTGCTGATTACTTCCAATTTGATGAAGCCAGACACGAGCTGCGCGGCGAACGCACTGGAAAAAGGTATCAATTGACTGATAAGGTGAAGGTGCAGGTAACTCGGGTTGATTTGGATGCGCGCAAAATTGATCTCAGCATTGTTCAACCTGGTGGTGCCATTGCCCCATGGAGTAGTGGTTCTGAGAAGGGGAAAAAACAAACGCCGGCGACACCTATCAATAAAAGTGCGAAAGCGGTAAGAATTGCCTCTAAACCATCTGTTGGAGGTAAAAAAAACGTCGTGGCGGAAAGACCTGACGCTTATAAGAGCGCTGCATCTGAGGGTAGAGTCGCTGGATCAAAGCAAAAAGGGGCAATCGGTGGTAAGAGGACTCCATCTGCTGGTTCGAAGATTGCCGGTAAATCTGCAAAAAAAAGACGCTAGTTCGCAATGTGTCAAAATTGAATTAGGTTTGAATGAAGTTAAGTCTGAGTTAAGTAAATAAAGAGTAATATGAAAAGTAAAATGATTTTTGGGTTCCATGCGGTAACTTCACGCATTCGTCATGAAGCGTCGTCAGTGGAAGAAATATACGTTGATTCTGAACGTAACGATCGTCGTATGCAGGATTTGTTAGCCACGGCAAAAGCTGCCGGTGTCCGCATTATTCACGCTGATGATCAGCGCTTGTCGAATATTGTTGGTACAAGACGCCATCAGGGCGTCGTAGCGAAAGCCGGGGAATTATCACTGGCGCGTAATCTCGATGAGTTGCTAGATGCGATCGAGGGACCGCCATTGCTGTTGGTGTTGGATGGTATTACTGATCCGCATAATCTCGGTGCATGCCTTCGTGTTGCAGATGGTGTCGGTGCACATGCTGTGATCGCCCCTAAAGACCGCGCAGTGGGCTTGAATGCGACTGCCGCAAAGGTGGCAAGTGGCGCGGCAGAAACGGTGCCATACATTACGGTAACCAATCTGGCGCGGACTTTGCGTGAACTGAAAGAACGCGACATTTTACTCGTAGGTACGTCTGATGACGTCGACAGTAAAACCATTTACGATGTCGATTTCACTGGTGGTTGCGCAATCGTAATGGGCTCCGAAGGAGAAGGAATGCGTCGTTTGACGCGTGAAACGTGTGATGTTCTGGTGAGTGTGCCCATGTACGGGACAGTCGAAAGTTTAAATGTCTCAGTAGCTTCCGGTGTTTGCTTGTATGAGGCGCGTCGACAGCGTTTGGGTAAAACAGTCTAAGGTAGTTTATTCGATATACCTAAAGGATTAAAAGTGCGCTTCGGCGCATTTTTTTTAAATAAGCTACTATCTCGCTGTACCTATTTTCCCATTGCTATCAACATGTTTAGTCGTTTTCGCGAAGATATCGCTAGTATTATTGCAAAAGATCCTGCTGCCCGTAATCCGTGGGAAGTTATTACGTGTTATCCAGGTTTTCAGGCAATCGTCATGCATAGTTGGGCAAAATGGTGCTGGGTGCGCGGTTTTAAGTGGCTCGGACGATTTATTTCTCACATTGCGCGAGTGTTGACTGGTATTGAAATTCACCCTGGCTCTACCATTGGGCGCAGAGTGTTTATTGATCATGGTTTTGGTGTTGTTATAGGTGAGACTGCTGAAATCGGAGACGATTGTACAATTTATCAAGGCGTGACATTGGGCGGTACTTCCTTGTCTCGTGGTTCTAAACGCCACCCAACTTTAGAACAGGGTGTGATCGTCGGCGCAGGTGCCAAAGTGCTCGGCAGCTTTACCGTTGGCGCCGGCGCAAAAATTGGTTCCAATTCTGTTGTCGTAAAACCAGTCCCTGCAGGTGCGACGGCAGTAGGAAATCCAGCGCACATTATAAAGAAGGAAGCTACTTCGAACGAAGCGGCAAGTTCACAGCTTTTCGCAGCTTACGGGGTAACCCCGAATAGCGACGACCCGGTTTCTAAGGTCTTACATAAATTGATTGACCATGCTGTTTCGCAGCAAGAGCAAATTGAAAAGCTCTCGGCGGCAATTGCCATTGCGGGCATCGTTTGTGATGTCCAAATCGAAAAAGATAAATTCAATTCAGAGCAAATTAATAGTCTGGTTGATTAATCTGGGGTGTTTTGGGAAGCGACAAATGTATTCAAACAGTGGCGAATCGCCTCGGGTAGCTCACTTGCATTGAGGCCAATTGGACCAATCCCGTGTTTTACGAGCTCATCTGCTGCTGCGCCATGTGCCCACGTAGCCAATTGGGCACAGTCAAACGTCGATAAACCTTGTGCGATTAATGACCCACATAAACCTGCCAGTACATCACCTGTACCGCCCGTCGCCAAACCCGGATTCCCTGTTTTATTAATCCGCAAGTCACCCACTTGGTTGCAGATGATGCTCCCCGATCCTTTTAGTATAACCACCGAGTTGAACTTTTTTGCTAACGTCGATGCTGCAATAAGGCGGTCAGATTGAATTTGCCGGGTCGTCTGATTCAAGAGTCGTGCGGCTTCTAACGGATGGGGTGTCAAAACGCTTGCTGAAGTCCTGCTGATTAAGTTTGTTTGTAAGTCTTTATCTTCGGCAATCAGATTTAATGCGTCTGCATCAATGACCAAAGTGGCATCTGAGAGTAACGCCATGTTTAAAATATGCTTTGCTCGCTCGGAGTTGCCTATTCCTGGCCCAATAACGACAATCGCTTTGTCTAATTCAGTATCGGCTTGATCCATGTACATGATTTCTGGATGGTGTGGATCATAGCTGATGGACTGATCTGGCAGCCATAAAATAACCTTGCCAGCACCCGCAAATAGGGCGCTTCGAGCAGCTAGTACCCCCGCACCAATCATTCCTTTGGCGCCACCAATGACTACTACATTGCCAAAGCTACCTTTATTGCTATTTTGTTTGCGTGGCGCCAAGCAGAAATTAAACGAAGGCGCATGATTTAATAACGCCAGTGGTGCAGGTCGGTTTGTTGTTGGCGTATCAAGATCGCAAACGACGATATTTCCAGCGAAGTCTTTTCCGTCTGCCGTATACAATCCAGGCTTATTTGCGAGAAATGTTATCGTCGTATGTGCGCATATTGCGATGCCCTCTTCATTGTCATTGGAAATGACAACACCGGTATCGGGGTTCAACCCGCTAGGAACGTCAATTGATAGGATTCTGACCTGCATGCGTCGTGAATAATCATTGACACAATGAATAAGCTCCTTGATGGACCCGGCAATCGGGCGCGTTAAGCCGATCCCAAATAAGCCGTCGATGACTAACGAATACTGTACTTTGAGTATGATTTTGATGTCGTCGGCATTCTTGAATATGACTTTTCGTGCTAATGCTTTTTCAAATTGTTTCTTTCCTTGCGGAGAATAATTATCCGTGTCGGCGCAAAGTACGACGATGACCTTGTAACCATTTTTCGCCAGGTCGGCAGCCGCACCACATGCATCGCCGCCATTATTTCCTGGGCCAGCCAGAACTAAAATAGGATGTGAGCTGCTATTGATTAATTGTCTCGCCTGATTTGCGGTTGCTTTTCCTGCCTTCTTCATCAAATTGATGTGAGGATAGTCGATGGTATACTTTTGTTCTATCTCGCGAATTGCGTCTGAACTCAGGAGTTCTAAATCGGCAAATTTGATGACGTTCATCATTATTGAAAAGGTTGAGTTAATTTGGGAATGACGTGTTGAGGAACTTTGTTCATCGTCTGCATGGCATCAATTGCCTGTTGAAATAAATGTTCAATCGGTAGCGCTAAATACGGCAGGATCATCCCTAAAATTAAAAATCCAACGCTAATAGTAATCGTAAAACCGATCCCAAATACGTTTAATTGTGGTGCTGCGCGGGTTAGTATTCCGAGAGCGACGTTGGTTAACAAAAGTGCGGCGATGAGCGGTATCGAAAGTTTGAGACCAGATATAAAAATTTGTTCTCCCCAAATGCTTAATCGATGAAAATCAAAGCCACTTTGAAGCGTGGTCGTAATTGGAATTGTTTTAAAACTATTCATCAAAGCGATGAGCATTGCATGATGAATATTTAAAGAAAAGAACAGCACAGTTGCAATTAGTACTAAAAATTGCGAAAGGGCGGACGTATTTCCTCTTGTTTGTGGATCAAAAAACGAGGCAAATCCAAGTCCCATTGTCATGCCTACCATCGTTCCAGCGAGTTCTATGGCTGCAAACGCCAATCGCATAATAAATCCTATGCCAAGGCCGATGATGAACTGTTGGGTGAGGATGAGGATTCCAGTGAGTGAAAGTGCATCAGCATCTGGTATGGCAGGGATGCTGGGAGCGACAATCAGTGCAATCACTACTCCAAAGGCAATTTTAATTCGAGCGGGAACGCTACTGTTTCCTAGCGGAGGTGCAACTGCAATGAGACCTAAGATTCTTGTAAGTGGCCACACAAATGCCATGATGAGCGCGATCAGCTCTCTGCTCGTGAAAGAAACCATGGATTTATGCCTTTGAGCTAACTAGCCATGGTGGCGATACTCGTAAACATTTGTCGCATGTAATCGGTTAAGACGCCTAGCATCCACGGTCCGGCAATGATCAAGGTCGTAAAAATGCCGACTAATTTAGGAATAAAAGACAAGGTGGTTTCATTAATTTGTGTTGCTGCCTGAAAAATACTCACAAGTAAACCTATCACCAGCGAAACAAGTAATAAAGGTGCGGCCAGCATTAGCGTTACTTCGATCGCTTGTCGTCCTAAGGTCATCACGTATTCGGGAGCCATATTTACCTCAATAAAAACTTTGGGCTAATGAGCCTATGATTAATTGCCATCCATCCACTAACACGAATAGCATCAATTTAAATGGCAGGGAAACGATCGACGGTGACACCATCATCATACCCATGGACATCAAAACGCTCGCAACCACCATATCAATAATCAAGAAGGGAATAAAAATCGCAAAACTGATTTGAAAGGCTGTTTTTAACTCACTAGTGATAAACGCTGGGATCAAGACGCGAAAAGTGACATCTTCAGGTCCTTGCAATTTAGGCGAATTTGACATTTTTACGTACAGCGCCAGATCGGATTGCCGGGTCTGTTTCATCATGAATTGCTTAAGTGGTGCGCCACCTTTTTCAAGTGCATCGATCATTGTGATCTTGTTTTCAGAAAATGGTACGTAGGCATCCGTATAAATTTTGTCAAAGACAGGCCCCATCACGAATAAAGTCAAAAAGAGAGCAAGGCCAACCATGACTTGGTTTGGTGGTGATGACTGTGTTCCTAATGCTTGCCGAAGCATGGATAGCACGATGATGATGCGTGTAAAACTTGTCATCATCAGCAAAACAGACGGTAAAAAACTGATGGCAGTCAGAAACAGCAGCGTTTGAATACTCAACGAGTAATTTTGGCCACCGCCAGCTGCTGGCGTTGACGTGATCGCTTGTAAGCCGCCAGTTGTTTCTGCAAAGGCAAAAGCAGGCAGGCATAAGCCGATAAGACAGATCAGTTGAAAAAGTAAATGGGGCGAAGGGCGCAGGGTTTTCATGCAACACTTATTTTTATTCATTAGGCGCATCGCTGCGCTTTTCAATTGTTCTTTTTAACCAATCCTGAAACACGCCAGAGCTTTGAGTATTTGGCACTGCAGGGACATCTTTTTTTGGCATGCTAGCTAATTGGTTGATATTGTTTGCAGTAACACCAAGCACCAGCCATTGGTCGTCAACTTCAACAACGACAATTCGTTCTCGATTGCCGACACTAATGCCACCGACAATCTTTAAAGAAAGTTTGTTGCCCGTTGTGATTGGCCCTAAACGTTTTAGTAGCCAAGCTGCACCGAACATCAGCAATAAAATAAACCCTAATGCTGCGGTGATTTGGACAAAGCCCACGGTTGGGCTAATTGCCGTAGTATCTGCGGCAATCGCGTATTGAGAAGATAAAGTCAGCAATAAAATTGCACACAGCCTTGTTGGATTCATCATCATTTATTCAGTTTGCGAATCCGTTCTGCAGGCGTCACTATATCGGTTAAACGAATGCCGAATTTATCATTGACCACAACGACCTCACCCTGAGCGATGAGACAGCCATTGACTAAAACGTCCATCGGTTCGCCCGCCATACCGTCAAGTTCAACCACGGATCCTTGTGCTAGTTGCAGCAAATTTTTGATCGCTATCTTGGTTCTGCCAAGCTCAACGGTGAGCTGAACAGGGATATCGAGAATAAAGTCGATATCATTGTGTGTTTCGGTAGATGAAGCCTTAGAGCTGAAATCGTTAAAAATTGCAGCGCTAACGGTAGGTTCACTTTTTTCACTAGCGGCTGCTTCGGCTTTTTCCTGCTCCGCAATTGCCGCGCCCCAATCATCTTCACTAATTGGGGTATCTGCGTTTTCATCCATGATTTTCTCCTTGTGCTACTTCTTGTACGCTGGAATTAAGTAATTTTTCCACGCGCAGCGCATATTGTCCGTTAAAAACGCCGTATTTACATTCCATAATCGGTGTGCCGTCAACCTTGGCCGAGACAATGTCGGGAACGTGAAGGGGAATGATGTCGCCTGTCTTCATATTCAGTATATCTTCTAAGGTGACTTTGGTTGTGCCGAGGTCTGCGACTATTTCAACTTCGGCGATTTGAATCTGTTGGGTCATGAGTCTAACCCAACGCTTGTCTACCTCTAATGTCTCACCTTGCAAACTGCTGGTCAGCACGTCACGAATCGGTTCGATGGTGGAATATGGCATGCAAAAGTGCATTTCGCCACTCACTGGCCCGAGCTCGATGGTAAAGGTGGTTGATACGACCACCTCGTTAGGCGTTGCGATGTTCGCAAACTGCGTATTCATTTCCGAGCGAATGTATTCAAACTCGATGGGGTACACCGGTTCCCAGGATTTTGAATAAGTTTCAAAAATGATTTCAAGGATGCGATGGATAATCCTTTGTTCCGTTTGTGTAAAGTCACGACCCTCAACGCGTGTGTGAAAACGACCGTCGCCGCCAAACAAGTTATCTACCAAGAGAAATACAAGGCCCGGATCAAGCACGATGAGGGAAGTACCTCGCAATGGTTTCATATGAACCAAGTTGAGATTCGTTGGAACTACCAGATTGCGAATGAATTCACTGTATTTTGAAACACGTACGGTACCGACAGAAACTTCGGCGCTGCGTCGCAAGAAATTAAATAGACCAATACGCAACAAGCGTGCAAATCTTTCATTAATGATTTCCAACGTCGGCATACGCCCACGAACAATCCTCTCTTGTGTAGCGAGGTTGTACGTTCGCACTCCAGACGTATCCTCCTGAGACTGAGAATCGTCCTGGTCTCCCGTTACGCCTTTGAGAAGGGCATCGACTTCTTCTTGGGAGAGGAAATTATCTGACATGGGTTTACTGAACTACAAAAGAAGTGAAGTAAACAGCGTTAACCTTTTGCGGCTCACCCTTTGCTGCAAATGGTTGGCTCACTTTTTCTACGATCTCTTGTACTAACTTTTCTTTGCCATCAACAGAAATGATCTCGTTCGCATCTTTACTTGACAGTAACAACAATAGACGACTACGAACTTGAGGCATGTTTGCCTTAATTAAGCCAGCTTGTTCTTCGCCTTCAACCTCAAGAGTCATTGTTATTTGCAGATATTTATCGCCCGCATCGGATTGCAGGTTGACGGTAAACGGCTCTAAGGGCAAGAACGCTGCCACTTTCGGTGGTTCCGCTTTTTGTTCTTTTTCTTTGTTCGCAGAATGTTTTTTTGATAGGAAAAATGCTGCTCCTCCACCAATACCACCCAGTAAGAGTACCGCTACGGCAATGATGATGATCAGTTTTTTCTTTGATTTTCCAGCTGGGGCTGCTTCGCCGTGCGCTGGAGCTGCTTTCGCAGGTGCTTTCGCCATTTTTATCCTCTCGACGTGCTATGTTTGCCACGGTTTTCCATATTATCTACGAAAGAAGGCCGTTTATAACTGGGGAAAAGAAGGGTAAATCTTCTTTAATTCAGACTGGTGATGACATGCTCTGATCGAGCTCTGTAGCGTCCCTGTCCAAAAAATTCCTGGTTACCTACTTTCTACTCTCATTCTACATGGTTGAGTGGAAATTTTTCCAGTCTGACATCTACGCAAAGGTATCAACTTCACCAATTCTTGATGTAAATACTCTTGTTGGCGTTGTTGTAGATGAAGAAAGTTGCTCGATTTGCGTATTTTTTGTACCGGACCCACTTGTTTGTGCGAAGTCTTGCGACGCTGGACGATAGCCGTTTCCTGGTTGACCTTGATTTGAGGCCTGGGTATTGACGGTAAAACCCGATAGCTGGATTCCGGCGTCGCTCATCATTTGACGTAATTTGTGCATCGAGGATTCCAGTGCTTCTCTGACCTCTGGTTGGGCGCACATAAATGACGCGCTCGCATGTTCATTGCTTACTTTTAAGACGATTTGAAGCGGACCGAGATCTGGCGGGTTTAAGCTTAGCTCAGCTGAGTGTATGCTTTCTCCAACCATCCAGAGCACTTTTTGACCAACTGCTTTATCCCACCCCGTGCTGCCAACATTCTGGGGGATCTGCATGTTCGCTGTGGTGCCAGTTGCCTGAACCATTTGCGCTAAATTTGTTAATTGTGCTGTTGCTTGCGGCGTAATTGCGACGGGGAGTTTGTCAGCTTTATTTTGAGCGATCGCGGTAAGTGCTCCCTCAATTTTTGCTAAATTTACATCATTTTTACCTTTGCTTGAAATATCTTGTGTTGAGACATTATTTAAAGGTTCGGTACCAGAACTTTTAGCCGCAGTTTCTGGTTCTACCGCATCTGACAAAGTCTTTGCAAACAATGCTGAACTTTGGTTTTTAGTCGGATCACTTTCTGCTACGGTAGGACCGTTTGCTGCTTCTGAGGGAGGCGCGGTAATTTTTGCGTTATTCGGCTGTGCTAACGCCTGCTGAGCAGCAATATTTTGTGTGGCTGTGCTAAATACGTCGGTGTTTGTGACCTGACTTATTTCAGTTGCTCCTGACGCAATATTTGCGTCATTGGTCGCATTGGGGTCTTTTGCCATCGCATTAATTAGCGAAATCAGGGGGTTAGTATCCTCTGTCGGCGAATTGTTTTTATTTTTGTCTGAATTCTTATCTGAATTTTTGTTCGTGCTTTTAGCCGTGGTCGATGGGTTTGACGTGACGCCAGTGCTCGCGGTGTTGGAAGCCGTCGAATCAGATTTTTCAGTATCAGTTGGCTTACTGGCGCTCGATGAGTCAGAAGATTTCGCCGGCTTTGGCGAATTGGTCGTTTGAGTTGAACTCATTTCCCTACTGAAGTGGGCATTAAATGAATTTTCATCCGTGGTCACCGGATTGCTTTTTGGTGCAGCGCTTGCACCGTTTTGATTGATCATTACACTTGCAATGTTCGCCGTTTTCATATTAATTGCCGCTTATATCTGTAGATAGTTATGACTTGTAGAAATACGTACGTGCTGCAAAATCATCGGTTTGTTTTTGATCGCGCTTCACTTCTTTTTGCTGCAGAATAGATTTCGCTCGTTGATCCAAAGTATTGTACGAAAGGCGTTTTTTCTCACTTGCCTGCCATGCATTTTTTGCAAATTCAACACGCTTTTCAGCTTCTTTTACCACTAGCTTCTGACCATCAACAGCGCTATCAAGCTTGCCCAGAAATGCCATGAAATTCCCATACTGACTTGCACTAATGCCTTTCGCTGCGTTCTCGCGAAAACGTAAATCGTAATCATCACGATATTGAATTAGCAAATTTAATTTTGCGATCGTTTCTTCATGATAGCGAATTGCTTTGCCTAATTTTTTCGCTGCGTCATCGGTATCTTTTTCAGCGATTTCTATCAGAGTATCAATGGGTGACTTGGTGGCCATGTGGTTCTAAGTGAAGTATAGGTGATTCTTTGTTTTTCTATCCTTGGAATAGAGCACGAAGTCCATCCATACTCTCGCTTATACTGACTTTTTGTAAGATGTCCTGTTGCAAGTACGCGGCAATACGTGGCTGTAAGCGAATTGCTTCGTCGAGCAAGGGGTCAGATCCAGGTGCGTAGGCACCGACACTGATCAAGTCTCTGCTGCGCTCATAGCGTGAATATAGTTGTTTGAGCTTTCTCGATAGTTGTTGATGTTCTGGCGTAGTGATGCTGTGCATCGCCCGACTAATTGATTGTTCAATGTCAATTGCTGGATAATGGCCACTCTCTGCCAGTGTGCGGTCAAGGACAATATGTCCGTCCAGAATAGCGCGTGCAGAATCTGCAATCGGATCCTGCTGATCATCGCCTTCCGTCAGCACTGTATAAAAAGCGGTAATTGAACCGCCACCTTCTTTGCCATTGCCCGCACGCTCAACCAAGATTGGTAATTTAGCAAAAACAGAGGGCGGATAACCTTTGGTGGCGGGCGGTTCGCCGATGGCAAGGGCAATTTCCCGCTGCGCCATCGCATACCTTGTCAGTGAATCCATAATGAGCAAAACACTATGACCCTGGTCGCGGAAATATTCTGCGATGGTGGTCGCATAGGCCGCGCCTTGAAGTCGCATAAGCGGAGGCGCATCAGCAGGAGCGGCGACGACGACTGAGCGCGCCAAACCTTCCTTGCCTAGAATTTGCTCAATAAATTCTTTGACCTCGCGACCCCGCTCGCCGATCAATCCGACCACAATAATGTCTGCGGTTGTGTACCTGGCCATCATACCCAGAAGTACACTTTTACCCACGCCGGAACCTGCGAATAAGCCAAGTCGTTGGCCTCGCCCAACGCTGAGCATGCTGTTAATTGCACGGACACCAACATCAAGCGTATCGACAATGGGGGCGCGCTCGAGTGGGTTGTAGATTCGGGCGCTTAATGACGCCGATTCTGTCGTATTGAGCGGCCCCAATGTGTCAAGTGCTCGACCGTTACCATCTAAAACGCGGCCAAGCAATTGGTAGCCAACTGGGAGCTTTCGACTTCGATCTGTACTGCGCTTATTCTTATTGCCCGATTGATGGACCTGTACCGCCGGAAATACTGCAGCGCCAGGGGTGACGCCCTCTAAATCGCTGTGAGGCATTAAAAACAAGCGGTCGCCATCAAAACCAACCACCTCGGCATCGACTGTCGCCCCTGTAGTGAGATGGATAGTACAGGCACTGCCGACGGGGAGCCTCAGACCAACTGCCTCCATAACTAAACCAGTTACTTTCGTAACTCTGCCGGCAACGGAGGCTTCTCCTGCTTGATCAGCAAGTACTTTGCTGTCAATAAGTAAGCTTTTCCAGTGGCTGGTAATCGTAGATTCCATGCTAGCTAGACCGTTCTTTCTGCGCTTTGTTGAATTAAACCTTTGAGGTTTTTCCAGCGTGTTTCAATGCTTGCATCAACGATGTTGTAGGCGGTTTCAATTTTGCAGTCGCCGCGGGCTAGTTGTGGGTCACTAACGATTCTCCAGCCATCGGTGTTTAATGCATCGCTCATTGTATTTTTAATGATCGCAGCGTCGGCTGGGTTGAGCAGGATATTTGCAGGTTGTTGAATCGACGGAACTTGCGTTATTGCCTCCTCAACAATGGGTAAAATAGCGTTCTGATCCAACTCGAGCTTAGCCTTTAAGATGTTCTCCGCCAAACTTATTGCCAAATCAAGTAGCTCCTGACCGGTGTTTTTTCCAGCGACATTGATTTCATCGATGAAATTCTTGGCAAGTGTTTGCATTGAATGAATTTCCTGCTTCATGCTCTCTTCAGCAATCTGCATTCCTGCAGCCTGACCTTCATGCAAGCCTTTTTCGTAGGCTTCCTGATATCCAGCGGAGTAACCTTCTGAATGAGCATTCGCTTTAATTTGTAGCAGTTCTTCAGCGCTGATGCTTGGTGCGGCGTCAATGTCATCTTGCACACGTAAAGCCGCAATGTGATTCGGGCGTGTTTCACCAAATGACGCCATTTCCCAGCGTTGGTAGGCAGTGACATCATTTTTCTGTAGCGCACTAGACATAAGAGTCTTCACCTTTAGAACCAAGCATAATTTGGCCTTCATCTGCTAAGCGACGTACCACTAGCAGTATTTGTTTTTGCTGTGCTTCCACTTCGGACAATCTTACCGGTCCTTTGGATTCCAAATCTTCGCGCATCATTTCGGCAGCGCGTTGCGACATATTTTTAAATATTTTCTCGCGCATATCTTGATTTGCACCCTTCAATGCAATAATCAATGAGTCAGACTGAACTTCGCGTAAGAGTAATTGGATACCTTTATCATCGATTTCTAAGATGTTATCGAACACGAACATTTCATCCATGATTTTTTCAGCCATGTCGCCATCGTATTTGCGCAGGTTATCCATGACAGATGCTTCATTTTCACCACTCATGAAGTTCAAAATTTCGGCCGCAGCACGGACACCACCGATCGATTTCTTCTTCAAACTTTCATTACCTGTCAATAATTTGGTCAGAACGTCGTTGAGTTCTCTTAATGCCGTTGGTTGAATGCCGTCCAAAGTTGCGATGCGAAGTACGACATCATTGCGGAGGCGTTCCGTGAAATTATTTAAAATTTCGCAGGCTTGATCACTTTCCAAATGTACTAAGATTGTTGCGATAATTTGGGGATGTTCATTTTTAATCAAATCGGCAACGGAAGGTGAGTCCATCCATTTTAAACTTTCAATCCCGCTCGCGTCTTTACCTCCCAAAATCCGGTTGAGGAGGGAAGAGGCTTTGTCATCGCCTAAAGCTTTGGTCAACACATTGCGAATGTACTCGTCGGAATCCAGCCCAACGGACGAGCTGATATCGGCAGCTGCCTTAAAATCTTCCAGAACAACTGCAATACGTTCGTGCGGAATGGCACCAATTGATGCCATCGCAGCGCCAATTTTTTGTACTTCTCGAGGCCCAAGGAACTTCATTACTTCAGCTGCGCCGTCTTCACCCAACGCAAGTAAAAAAGCTGCTGCCTTCTGTACGCCTTCATCACTCATTATTCACCCACGTTTTAATGACGTTCGCCACGATTCTCGGATCATCTCGTGCTAGCGTTCTGGCCATTTCCAAATTCGATTCATAACTTTGTGTTTGCTTAGCAACCTGACTAGCTTCTTCTCCGGAGAGTTTGACTACTGTACCATCTTCTTCCTCTTCCGCTTCGCGTTCGAGTGCTTTGAGTTTTTCTTTTTCTTCTTGCTCTTGTCTTTCTTTCTCTTTTTGCTCCGCTTCGTCTTTACCCATGATTTTGTACAGCATCGGCTTGAGATAACCAAAGAATAAATACGCTAAAACTATGCCAACTAACAGGTATTTACCCAATTCTTTTGCAAGTGCGATGTTTTCCGGTTGTTTCCAAAGTGGAATTTCTTCGATCACTTCTTTTTCTGGGCCAGCAAACGGGCTATTTACGACATTGAGTGTGTCGCCACGTTCTTTGTTGAAACCCATCGCTTCTTTGGCTAAATCAGTAATTTGCGTTTTTTCAACATCCGTTAACGCTCTGGTCGTTACTTTGCCGTTTTTATCAGTTTCCGACTTGTAATTGAGGACAATCGCCACCGATATACGTTTAACGCCGCCCATATTTTGCTGCGTGTAGCGAATAGTTTTATCAACTTCGTAGTTCGTTGTTGAGTCTTTCTGCAATAAAGCAGTGTTAGATGCTGCAGACTGTGCTGCATTCGAGCCACTTGCTACTATTGGCGCGGTCGCCGGTGCTGGCGGCTGGTTTGTCAGGGCGCCTGGAATGCCTGATGCGTTATTATTTTTATTGTAACTTTCACTGGTCTGTTGGCTACGAATGGTTGATGCTTCTGGTGGCGAATTAGGACGGTAACTTTCAGCTGCCTGCTCACTTCTTGAAAAATCAATATCAGCTGTCGCTTCGGCGCGAACGTTATTTTTGCCGACGATGGGTGAAATGATTGATTCTACGCGCTTGACGACATTGTCCTGGAAGTCTTGCACATACTTGATCTGCGCCGGATCCAGGTTGTTATTTCCAGCCTGCTTATTCGGATCTGAAAGCAAATTGCCATTTTGATCAACGATAGAAACATTCTTTGTTGATAATTCTGGAACGCTGCTGGCGACCAAATGGAGGATTGCATTGACTTGCGCCTGATCTAAAATTCTACCTGGGTAGATACTTAATAATACGGATGCCGTTGGACTTTGTTGTTCGCGCACGAAAACGGAGGCTTTTGGCATGGCCAAATGCACCCTCGCTGATTGTACTGAGGATACCGACTGAATGGTGCGCGCAAGTTCGCCTTCTAAAGCGCGTTGGAAATTAACTTGTTCTAAAAACTGCGAAACGCCGAGTTTTTGATTTTCCATTAACTCGAAGCCAACATTGCCGCCTTTAGGTAGGCCTTGCGTGGCTAATTTGAGCCGAGCATCATGCACTTGGCTTGCAGGGACTAAAATCGCTGTGCCCGAATCCGAATATTTATAAGGGACATTCATCTGCTGAAGTGATGCAACGATAGAGCCGCCATCTTTGTCATTGAAGTTCGAGAATAGAACGCGGTATTCAGGTTGTTGACTCCATAACCAAACACCGACCATGATGGCGAGTATCAATGCCGCGCCAGCTGACAATAAGGCAGTACGGACACCAGGTGTTTGGGGTAGACCAAGAAATCGTGGCAACTCCACTGGAGGAGCTGTATCGAGAACAGTGTTTTCAGCAGTTGCCATAAATCACCTTGTCTGTTGTCGCGGTATGGAGATGTTGTTGCATATAACTAAGCCATTGGGTTTTTCACTAGTACCAATTTTGGACTTATTTTTCAAATTCAATCCACGGATAAAAGCCAGTTTATCGCCTCTTATCGGGCAAATGCAGCGCATTAAGAGTGCTAATGTAACGCTTGAGATAAATTTAAGCCGGATGGAGGATATATGGGTATTGGTGGCATAGATCGCAGTCAAATTGACGCAATGGTGGCACAGCTTAGGACCGCTGCTTCTAAGATGGAGCATGCGTCTCCGGTAGGGGCGCTAGGCGGCACAAGTGAGACATCTGGTGCTTCTAAAGTTAATTTTGCGGATGCGCTAAAGGCTTCTTTGGATCATGTGAACAAAGTCCAGACAGACTCCCAAAAATTAGGCGAGCAGTTTGCCATGGGGGATGACAAGGTCAGTTTGGCGGACGTGATGATATCAATGCAGAAAGCGAGTATTTCGTTTCAGACCAGCGTTCAGGTAAGAAATAAGCTAGTTGCTGCATATAATGACATTATGAATATGCAGGTATAAAGCAAAGCAATGCTGTCAATACTTTTAAATATTCAAGACGTTTAATTGCAATTAATTGCGATTAATTGCAATTGAATGTGAATTTTCTTAATTTTTCTTAATTCCGCTCAATTTTGCATATAAAGTTAATGAAACTCGCTGTTGATTGGTAATAACGTTGGAGCAGAATGCCCCAACGTTCAGCAGATTAGCGCAAGATTTTAAAGCGGATATTCATTGATCTTGCTCAGGCTATTAGCCAATGCCGGTCAATTTAGCGTTACGTTCTCTTTCTAATTTCATAATATAGCGTTGAATATTAGAAAGAACAGCATTGGAAAGATTGATAAATTGACAGCCTATGCGCCGGTTCGATTTTCCATTCAGTAACACCAACTCTTGATGATTCCTTATCTGCAAAACTACCTCAACTAATCCAATTCCAGGCAAATCAAGCTTGCAGTGCTCAATTGTTGTACCAATACTGCAATCAAGCACTTTCTTTTCGTCAAGGATCGCAATGCCACCGCAACTAATGTCGACTAAACTAAGCTTTAAAATGTCTACTTTGTCGTCCATTTCTAAAGGCAAACTCACTTTAATTGGCGTAGATAATGGCGTGTTGATGCGGTAATACTCACGGCGTTGCAATCTGATTAAATTTGCAGGTATCACGAATTGCAATGCTGGTCTGTTTTCAAAGTCGATGAGTTCTAGTTTTGAGCTTGAAAATTGGATACCTATTTTATCGAGTAGCCCCTCAAAGGACACTTGAGGCGCTTCGATAATTCGTTGATTGGCCAGTTTGCCTGGGGCGCTGTCGACGATTATTAAATTAGTTGATTCATTGATATCTAAAATCGAAGTGATAAAAACTTCACTTCCATTATGGATTACCATGCTGATAAGCTGATTGCTGTCCCGGAGTCCCCGCAATAAGGCGATAATTTCTCTGCGTGAGAAAACTTGATAAGGACTTTGGTTTTCGGTTCCAAGGGTTGGAGTCATTTGCATATATTCTGTTAATTATTTTTGTCAAAGTTGTTCTCAGCAATGGCGTAAGTGGAAGACGTCTCCGCGCTATTTCCTGACTTTTCAGCGTTGATATGGTAAAGCCAGGCGAGAAGTTCTGCAACCACGCGATAGAGAGTTGGTGGAATATCGTTATCTAAATCTACTTTCATTAACAATGATAGCAACTCTTTTGATTCATGCACATGAATACCATGTTCTTTTGCCCGGGCAATAATTGCTTCCGCGATTAGTCCTTTGCCTTTGGCAACAACTTTTGGTGCGCTCGCACCACTTTCGTAGGCGATTGCTACGGCGTTCTTGGTGATATCACTCTTTGTGGCCATCGTGTCTTATGCTGAATTGGTCAATATTCGTGCCTAATGTCGAAAGCGTTGACGTAAATTGCGGCGCAAAAGACCTTAGTAGTTGCGCAGTCGTTTCATCCTTGGTTTGAATAGTCACGCTTAAATGCGAAGAATGCATATTGATTGTTGCGGATACCATTCCAATGGCTGGAAGCGTGAAGCGAACAATGCTACTCCAAAAACCTTCTGTTTCTGTAGTGTAGCGATGGTTCTTTTTTTCAGGTTGTTGTCTGCGTATCTCAAGCTCAAGAGTATGCGCGGGAAGAAAATTTCCTTGCCATTTTAGGCTGTCGTTTTCTAATGTGTTGAGCTGTTGCTGAACCAAGCGCGCCACTTCTTTGTATTCCGCACTATTACTGACGCTAGTTGGAACTCCTTTTTCATCCAAAGACGGAAGTGTTGCTTGAGGTTCCGATCGTATTGCCTGTAAATCTCGCTTGCCATTGACCCAATCTGCCAAATGAGATTCGTAAAAAACGCCGCTATTTGAAAATTGTTTTTGCAACTCCAGCGCTAGTGCATGCGTATCTTTGACCGCTGAGGGGTCGGTCAAGATCGGCGATGTGCTATTAATGCTCAAATCTGCATTTGTGTTGGCGCGGAGGAGGGTGTCGATAAGTTGGCTAAAATGACTTAATTGCGTGATGCTGCTCTGATCACTCGTATTTGCTGTAGCTAAGCTGGCGTCTAATAGGGAACGTTGAGATATTTCTGATACGGTAGTCGAACTTGCTGACTGCTTTAACTGAGAGGTTGAACCTGATTCGGGCGCAAGATTTTGCTGGCTTGCGTTGATTACCTTAGGATCAATTGTAACAAGATCACCCACTTTGGTATCGGGTGGGAGTAGTACGATTGTTGGTTTGTTTTCTACTTTAACTGAATATGTGCCATCATTCAGTTTTGCCAGTACTTCAACCTGAACTACGCTGGTATTTTTGGGTGAACCTGGATTAATGGGTGTCGTTTTAGTGCTCGCCCCAATAGCCGCAGTTTGTGATGTTGCACTATCGAGGCGATTTGACATGAATTATTACACTCTGTTGGCTCCGTAAGCCTGGTTTAACTTGCGTGAAGTCTGGTTGCTTTGCATCAGATCTGCCAATTCTGCCATCCATGGTTCAGTAATGTCACGGATCTCTTTATCATCAGCAAGTATCTTTTTGATCATGCTGATTTTACGCTCTTTTAGTTCCGGCGTGAGAGGAACTGGTACTTCATTTTTTTGAATGATGGCCACAGTTGAGCTGCAATTAGACTCCAATTGACACAACAGCTCCCAATCGCGTTGGCGAGCAGCGTGAAGCATTTTGTCTGTAATGACAGCCACGTTTTCATACAATGAGATAAGTTCTATGCTTTCCATGCTCGATTAGGCCTCAAATGCGTGTATTTGTTTTGGTTGTAAAGGGTCGTAATTTGCCGCAGAGGGTGTTTTATTCGCATAAGCGGCGGCGATTGCTGGCGCTGGATTAATCGCTTCCCATGTTTCTTTTAAGTCGCGTAGTAGTGATTGAACCTCGACCAGCTTTTCTTGGTTATTGGCGGCATTGGCGAGCAGCAACTCTCGACTCATGTAATCATAGAGTGCATCAAGATTTTTCGCGATTTCGCCGCCAGCTTCTTTGTCCAGGCTAGCGCGTAAGCCATTGTCGATAATCGTAATTGCATGAGAAATGGATTTACCTTTGGCTGCGATCTCTTTATTTTTCATCTGTTGCAATGCATTGCCAATCGCAATAATTGCACCATCAAACAGCATGACGATCAATTTGTGCGGATCGGCTGCCATCACACCAGTTTCCTGACCTATTTTGGTGTAAGCATTAGCGCCGTATAGTTTTGATGATCCAAACATATTTAGTCCTTCACGAGTGACTGGTAAATTACTTATTTATTGGTAGTGCCATTAAGGATACCCAGCTGCGAGGTCAAAAAGCTTGACTGTGATTGCATGCTGGCAACCAGGGTATCGAGTGCGCTGTATTGCGCCTCATACGCTGCTTGTTTGACTTTAAGCTGGGTATTGAGTGTATCTGTCTGTTTTTGCAGATCTTTTAGCGTGCTATTAAATCCGGTAATTGCATTAGGAATTAACCCTCCGGTACCGATGACGTTATTGACAACGGTATTCAGTTTGTAAGCGAAACCTTGAGAAAAATACACTGTTCCCCGATCGCCAGTGGCACCGCCGTTGACGATGACTTGTAGTCCATCAGACGCAGAGCCGCTGGCTCCGGTAAGAATCTGTCCATTGCCTGTTGCAGCTACACCATTGAGTGTTCCTGCAACGTCTTTGCCAGCAAATCCAGCAACCGAGGTGCCTGTTAATGCCGAAATGTCAGTTCCTGAACCGTTTGCGAGACTAATAAAGGATTTACTACCGTAACTTCCAGAGCTAAGATTAAGAAAGCCATTACTATCGATCGATGCTGCAAGTGATAACCCGCCACTGGAGAAAGCCGATGTGCCGTTAACGGCTGATTGAAAAAGTGAGGCTAATTGTGTTGCGTTATAGTTTCCGGCAGGTAAGCTGACTGCGGCTGTAATTCCATCCAAAGTAACATTAACAGAGGTATTTGCGGCGATTGTCGTGGAAGCGCTATTAAGGTTTGTATTGCCAGTCAAAGACCCTTGAGTTGCGACCTGCGTTACATTGAGGGCATAGTTACCAGCCTGGGTTTTTGTGGTAGAGCCAACTTGTCTTGTGAGGCTATCGGTAGATTGACCCACGGCTGCAAACAACCCACCAACATCAGTGAAATTATTGGTTAACGCAGTTTGTAATTTTGTGGCATCTGCGGCGATCGAACCATCCTTTTGGAAAGTAATCCCAATTTGCGCTAGATACGTAAATTTACCGCCGAGGCCATTGACGGCATTGCTGAGAGAACTACGTAATTGATCTTGAACTGTAGCAACTGTTGGATCACCCAGGAGGGCGCCCGCTGTTTTTGTGGTTGCGTTGTAAGAAGTGAGCTGTGAAATCGTGCTGTTAATATTATTATAGGCTGTGACGAATGAATTAACTGCTGTGGTTACAGCAGCGGTATTCGCTGCAATACTAACGGTGGTTGTTCCAACTTTGCCGACTTTTAAAGTTACGCCCTGAATGGAGGAGCTGATATTGTTAGAGTTGCTAGTAACTGCGATACCATTGATTGTTAAATTTGCACTTTGGCCAGCGTTAATCTCTTTGAAATTCTGGGTTCCGGATGGATCGTTTGCGAGCAAATTTTGCACAGCAGAATCACCGTTCACACTGATCTTCATGCTCGATGTTGCGCCGGTGCTTGTGGATGCGAGAACTAAGTGATATGGAGTGGCACTCCCATCACCAATAATTGATGCTTTTACTCCAATATTTGCATTATTTATCGCGTCCCGAATACCTTGCAAGGAGTTGTTGCTGCTGTCGATGGTAATCGATCCGGTTGCCTGCGATGCATCTTGCGTAAACGTAGATCCAGTATAAACGCCGTTAGATGAGGTTCCTCCACTGATTGTCCCAAACTGAAACGTAACAGTAGTGCTCTGGCCTGTGCCAATGGTATTTGTTGATGAAGTCTGACCTGCACTGGAGATTGATTGACCCTGAGCAATTTGTGTCACGTTCACGCTATACGTTCCTGCTGTCGCGACACTTGTTGTGGTTGCGCTGGCAATGGAGGCATCGCCGGAGGTTGCTGTCAAATTATTGAAAGTCGCGGGGTTACTTAACGTAGTGAGCGAACTTTGAAACGCACTGATCACGCCACTGAGTGCGCCATAAGCGGTCACGTCAGCATTGTAACTTGTTTGCTTTTGCTGAATTGCGGCCAGTGGTTGACTCTCAATAGCCATTAACTTACTAACAATGCTATCAAGAGGTAATCCAGAAGCGACACCGATAGACGAAACTGACACAATAGTTCTCCTTTGCTAGCCCTTACTGTATCAAATCTGGCGGGGTTCCAATTTGTATGACAGAGGGGTATTTCCCCGCTATTTTAAAAATAAGATTCAAAATGCACGTAAATGCCAGGCAATTTCAGATAAATCTTACTTTAATTTGATTCAAGCTTCCTGCTTAATGATCAATCCCTGTAATTTATCCAAAGATTGAGAGATTTCAAGTGCTTGTTCTGTCGGTATTTGGCGCAACACTTTATTTGTGCTTTGATCAACAATTTTTACAACAACACGTTTGCTGCTCTGGTCAATGCTAAAACGCACATCTTGCCCACGATCTTGCAATGTTTTATTGATATCTCCAACTGCTTTATTCAATTGATGCGGGTCAACATTTTTTTTTGCTTCCGTCGATGTTGCCTCAACGGGCGCGGGGCTCTGTACTGCACTTGCCGAACCTGCAGGCGCTGCTGCGCCAGGCGTCACTGGATTTTTGTCGGTGTTGAGTGATCCGGGAGGCGTTGCGCTTCCTAAAGACGGGATATCCATGATCTTGTCCTTCAATGTAATATTCCCCTGATCAATAATGATCAGGGGAATGTTCTACTTCATTGGCTTTTCAGGCTATCAATTAACGTAACAGAGCGAGTACGCCGTTAGGTTGTTGGTTAGCTTGCGCCAGAATTGCCGTACCAGCTTGTTGCAATACTTGAGCGCGTGTCATATTGGCAGTTTCTGCAGCAAAGTCAGCATCTTGAATACGGCTACGAGATGCTGCTAAGTTTGTTTGTGAAGTCTGCAAACTTGTTACGGCAGAAGTAAAACGGTTTTGGAATGCACCCAATGAAGCACGTGAGCTGTTGACTGAAGCTAAGGCCGCATCAATAGTCGCTAGTGCTGAAGTTGCACCTCCAGAGCTAGTTAGGTCAAGGGACGATAACCCACCACCAACCGTTGTTGTTGTCGTCACTGCGGTTGTACTAAAGCCGATATCCGTCGCAGCCGAACTTGCAGCTGATTTAGTTGCAACTGTACCTGTGGTCAAGCCAGAGCTAGCAACACCATTTGCATTAACGACTGTATTGATCGTGCCGCCGCTTACAGAAATCAAAGTAACTTTACCGTTTGAGTCTGCAGATGCTGTCACGCCAGTTTTAGAGGTAATTGCATTAATTGCATCTGCCGCGTTTTGACCTTGAATGTCAACGGTCGCTCCAGATTGGAATGCACCAACTGCATAGCCATTAATCGTAATATCGCCACTTGCACCTGATGTTGCAGATGTTGCTGCTGCACCAGTTAATTTTGCTTCTGCGCCATTGGCAACTTGAATGCCGTTCGAACTGGTTGAGCTCAGTGTAACTTGACCTGCAACAGTTGTTGTGTAGGCAGTTGCAGCGACACCATTTGTTGTGAGACCGGTATTAGTATCGTTGGCGGCTGCATTTGCCGATCTTTCGATCGTGATGTTGCGGCCATCAGCGGCGTTCACAGAAACGGCACCAGTTGTCGTGTCGTATGTTGCTGTTACACCAGTCTGTGAGCTTTTTGCATTAATTGCTGCTGAAACTTGAGCGCCGTGTTCAGTGATTGTGGTCGCGGATGCCACTGCACCGATATCAACACCGTTAATCTTAATATCGCCAGCGGCAATCGCAACTTTTGCAGTAATAGTTGTACCGGCAATTGCTGTTGCTTGTGCTGTTGCTGTTACACCGGTGCTGCCTGTCGATTGGTTAATTGCAGCGGCTTTGGCAATTGCACTACCTGCGCTGTTTTTGTATGAAACGCCGTCACTTGTGCTTGCGCCGATACTTACACCATTAATAGAAATAGCACCTGCACCCAAACCAACGTTTGTATTGGAAGCGCCAGCCAGGGTTGCGGCGTAGCTGGAACCTGAGCCAACACCGAGTGCACTTGCCTTAGCGCTTGTAATTGCGCTCACTGTAATTTGATCGTTTGATGTGCCGTTAGCACCAACTTGGAATGTTTGGTTGGAGAACGTACCGTCGAGCAGATTCACACCGTTAAAGTTAGATGTGCTTGCAACACGGTTGATCTCAGAGATCAGTTGGCTTGCTTCGTTGTTCAGAGCGGCGCGGTCTGATGCGCTGTTTGTGCCGTTGGCAGCTTGCACAGCCAAGTCACGGATACGTTGCAAGTTGGAGCCGATTTGAGATAAATCGCCCTCAGCGGTTTGCGCTAAAGAGATACCGTCGTTAGCATTACGTGCAGCTTGATTTTGACCGTCGAGCTGTGCAGTCATACGTTGGGAAATCGCCAAGCCAGCAGCGTCGTCTTTTGCGGAGTTAATGCGCAAACCAGAAGACAGACGTTGCATCGAAGTTTGTAACGACGATTGAGACGTTGTCAGGTTGTTTTGCGCAATCATCGACGCGATATTGGTATTGATGAATGAAGACATTTTGATTCTCCTTGCCTAAGTTATTTAAATCGGGGTTTAGCCTCAAACTTTGGTCTGTCCTGATGACTGTTGCACCGCCGTTGTTTAGGGTTACGGTCAAGTCTGGAAAAGTTTTAGGATATTTCTGTAAATAAATATTATTTTTTTTGCTTAAGTTTTTTAATTTCCCCCGCTTGTCGGCATGATTTTTAAATACTTTAGGGTCAAAATTGGATTGTTTTATTGTGCTTGTTTGACGTTTCAATAAGATTTTTTCTCGATAGAATGCTGTTATTGTTGGTGTACAAGCATAAAAATGTTGTTTAAGTGTTACTTTTCCTCGTTTATTCTGAAGTTGACGAGTGTTTAGTTAGTCTTTTTGATCGAGGAAGCATTGATGGCGAAATTTAAATCAACAAAATTGCCGATTGGGGAAGCAAAGCGACTCTTGAGCGCAAATGATTTGCTCGGAGCTGAACTGCTATGTCAGCAGATTATTTTAGATTTCCCGCTTAATCCGGATGCAAATCGCCTTTTATCGAAGATCCAACTAGGGTCAATGCAGCTTGAAAACGCATGGAATAGTCTACAGCGGTACCTTTCTGTTGTTAAAGCAAGTCGCCATGATTTTGATTTTTGTTATGAGCTGCTTGATGGCTGTTTATTGGCCCGACAGTTTGAAATAATGAAAAGAATTAGCCATGTGCTCACCCAAACGTTTCCCAGTAATGGGGTATTTTGGAATTATTTAGCGATTGCATTTTTTGAATCAAAGCAGTTTGATGATGCAGAAGCTGCTGGTAAAAAAGCGGTTTCACTTCAACCGAGTAATCCAGGATTTCTACTTAGTCTTGGCGGTATTTTAAATAGCCAAGAAAAATTCGCAGAGGCTTTGAATTATCTTGAACAAGTCATTGAGCTAGAACCGTTTTCAATCATGGGGAACAATAATCTTGGTAATGCCTATAGTGCTCTTGGGCGTACACAAGATGCGATCAATTGCTTTTTGAGGGCATTGAAATATGGTGCAGGGCACGGTTTGATTCACAATAATCTTGCCATCGCCTATTCCTCGTTACGTCAGCAACAAGAGGCAATTAATAGTTTCGAGAGAGCAATTGAAATCGAGCCGGACTTAGTCTCTGCCTATCCCTCGCTAATAAATTTATATTCCGATACTGGACGGGTGAAAGACGCGATCAATTTAAGTGTTGCGACACTAGCGAAATGGAAAAGCAATTCAAGAATATGGTCTGCCTACGGAAATGCTCAGCAGAAAGCGAACCAGTTGGACGGCGCAATTGAATCTTATATGCAGGCACTTTCATTTGAGGAAGACCCGCAGTCTGACTTGAGCCGGAAGATATATAGCTCATTGCTGTTTGCTCTTAATAACCATCCAACTTTGCCGGCTGACGTCATATATGGTGGGTATCAAGAATTTAATCAAAAATTTGGCTTGCCTTTTCATTCTACATGGACGCCATTTTCAAATACAAAAGACCCGGATAAAAAATTAAGGATTGCCTATATATCACACTCATTTTACAACCACGTATGCAAATACTTTTTACTGCCGTTGATGCAAGGGCATGATCGGACTCGTTTCGAGATAGTTGCTTATGCCGATCCACCAATGGAAGACGACGATACTAAGAAGTACAGGATTTGCGTTGATGAGTGGGTCGATATCAAGGGTATGAGTGACGAGGCGGTCGCAAAACGAATAAAGCAAGACGGAATTGATATTTTGGTTGATATTGATGGTCATACGACCAATAACAGGCTGGGTGTCATGGCGAGAAAACCTGCTCCAGTTTCTTTGCACTGGTTGGATTTTGGCTACACAACAGGATTGACGGCAGTTGACTATTACTTAACTGATAAATACATCACAAATGCTGGATGCGATCATTTATTTTCAGAAAAACTTTGGTGCCTTGAACATACTTCCGTGATGTACAGGCCAAATGGCCAGATTCCCCCGCTAAATGACTCGCCATTTTTGAAGGATGGGATCATTACTTTTGGAACCTTATCACGATCTAACCGGATAACCCATAAGGTCATTCGCGTATGGTCGGCGATATTAGATGCAATGCCAAACTCACGTTTGGTGATCAATAGCAGTGATTTTAGTGATCATAGGATTCAAGAGGAAGTGGCGCAGCGGTTTATGGAGCATGGAATTGAACGGTCAAGGATTGATATTGGATATTCAACACCATCATGGATTCCTTTAGAAAAGATTGATATTGGCCTAGATTGCTTCCCGCATAATTCGGGCACGACATTAATTGAGACTTTATTTATGGGCATCCCATTTGTCACGCTCGCTGATCGCCCACCTGTAGGCCGTATTGGTTCAAGTATTGCGGGAGCTGCCGGGCACCCTGAATGGATTGCGTATTCGGAGATGGAATATGCTGAAAAGGTGCTGTCCCTCGCGTATGACACGAATTTATTGCAGCATCTAAGAAAAAATATGCGTGCAGACTTAATGAAGTCGCCATTGATGGATGAAGCGCTATTTGCACGTGACGTTGAAAACGCCTATCGTCAAATGTGGCGAATTTATTGCGCAAAGGAAACTTTATGAAGGCAGTTATTCTAGCGGGTGGCCTAGGTACGCGGATTTCTGAAGAAACCCATTTGCGTCCTAAGCCAATGATCGAAGTTGGCGGTTATCCTTTGTTGTGGCACATCATGAAGAGCTATTCAGCGCATGGAGTGAACGA
Organism: Undibacterium sp. SXout20W; assembly: GCF_049340285.1. Lineage (NCBI taxonomy): Bacteria > Pseudomonadati > Pseudomonadota > Betaproteobacteria > Burkholderiales > Oxalobacteraceae > Undibacterium > Undibacterium sp. SXout20W. The sequence goes on from NZ_JBMPPH010000020.1 coordinate 28,465, forward strand.
TTTTGTGATTTGCTGTGGCTATAAGGGTTACATTATCAAGGAATATTTTGCGAACTATTTTTTGCATATGTCTGATGTGACTTTTGATCTGGCGAATAATCAGATGGAAGTTCACGAGCGCCACGCTGAACCTTGGAAAGTGACATTAGTCGACACCGGTGCTGATACCATGACAGGCGGGCGACTGAAGCGGGTCGCCAATTATCTGAAAAATGAAGATGCCTTTTGCTTTACATATGGTGACGGAGTTTCTAATGTCGATATTTCTGCATCAATTGCGTATCATCGTGAACACGGAAAGCTGGCCACTGTCACTGCCGTCCTACCTCCGGGGCGTTATGGTGCGTTACTCAGGGACGGTGAAAAAGTTGGTGGTTTCATTGAAAAACCAAGGGGCGACGGCGGATGGATTAATGGTGGCTACTTTGTCTTATCCCCCGAGGTCATTGATCTAATTGCAGACGATACAACAAGCTGGGAGCTTGAGCCTCTGGCGACGCTGGCGCAACGTGATCAATTGATGGCTTACGAACATAGCGGTTTCTGGCAGCCCATGGACACCTTGCGAGAGAAAACACAGTTAGAAGAATTGTGGCTGTCAGGTAAAGCGCCATGGAAAACCTGGAAATGATGCCAGACAAGGAATTCTGGCGAGGCCGGAAAGTCGTTCTGACAGGACACACTGGTTTTAAAGGTGGCTGGCTGGCAATTTACCTGCATCGCCTTGGCGCACAAATTACGGGTATTGCACTTTCGCCCGAAACCAGGCCTTCCTTATTTTACGCCGCAGTCGTTAAAGAACTTGTTACGCATCATGTGTGCGATATCAGAGACCAATATCAACTTAGCACCATTATTAAATCCGCGCAGCCTGAGATTGTCTTACATCTGGCTGCACAAGCCTTGGTGCGAGAGAGCTATTCGCAACCGGCAGCAACGTTCGCGACCAATGTGTTAGGAACGGTGCATGTGTTAGATGCATTGCGAGGCCTTGATTGCGTCAAAGCTGCTGTGATGGTCACCACAGATAAGGTCTATCGCAACCCCGAACATGGGCGTCCGTTTTGCGAGGGAGATGAGTTAGGTGGGCACGATCCTTATAGTGCCAGTAAAGCGGCATCCGAGTTGGTGATTGCGAGTTATCGTGATGCGTATTTGCAGCAGCAAGGCGTGCGCGTTGCCAGTTCACGTGCTGGTAACGTGATTGGCGGCGGAGATTGGTCTGCTGATCGGCTCATTCCTGATGCTATCCGGGCATGGCAAACAGGGCAAATTCTGGATATCCGGCGCCCAGCATCGGTTCGGCCTTGGCAACATGTCTTGGAACCTCTTACTGCCTATCTGGTGCTCGCGCAGGCATTGGTGGACGGAAAGGTCGCGCCGGGGGCTTTTAATTTTGGACCACCTGTTGATGCCAACGCAACCGTGCAGCAGGTCATAGAATTGGCAAGAAATGCCTATCACGCTGGCAATGTTCGTTATGCGGATACGCCCGAGGGCGTGCACGAAGCAGGATTACTCAGTTTAAATGTGGAAAAAGCACGAGATCTGTTAGGAATTGAAGCAAGGTTCAGCTTGTCACAGGCAGTTGAAACGACAATGAATTGGTATCGCGCTTTTGCAAATGGTGCTGATGCATATAAACTCTGTTTGAACGATATTCATACGTTTGAGGCACTCCATGAGTGAACGATTTCAGATACATGCAACACCCCTCGCTGGATTGAATGTATTGGAGCGACTTCCACGCGGTGATAGCCGTGGTTATTTTGAACGTCTGTTTTGTGATGAAGAATTAGCGCACGCAGGGTGGAGCGGAAATATCCGGCAAGTGAACCATACCTATACACAAAAGTGTGGCACCGTACGTGGCCTACATTACCAATTGCCGCCATATAGTGAAATCAAGCTAGTCTCCTGTACGCGTGGTGAGATTTGGGATGTGGTCGTCGATTTGCGCAGAGAATCCCCCACTTTTTTAAAATACCATGCCGAAGTGCTGTCTGCGGACAATCATCGTTCTCTATTGATACCACGAGGTTTTGCCCATGGTTTTCAAACGCTGACTGATGATGTTGATATGTTATATTGCCATAGCGCAGCATATGCTCAGCATGCTGAAGCTGGTATTTTGGTGAATGACCCCGCATTACAAATTCCCTGGCCTTTACCGATCACTGAGTTATCGCAACGAGATCAGGGTTATACCTTGATTTCTGAAGATTTTGAAGGAGTATCGCTGTGAAATGCAGGCATTGCCAAGCGCAGTTAGGTCATACATTTCTCGATTTGGGTACTGCGCCGCCATCAAACGCTTACCTCAAGCCTGATCAGTTGCACGCTGCCGAAGTCTGGTTGCCACTTCGCCTTTTGGTTTGCGACCAATGTTGGTTGGTTCAGACTGAGGATTTTACTGGTCGCGAGTCATTGTTTGATGAGGATTATGCTTACTTCAGTTCTTACTCAAGTACCTGGTTGCGTCATGCTGAGCAATATGTCATTGCAATGCAAGAGCGCTTTGGTCTTCATGGTGGTCATTGCGTTGTCGAAGTCGCTGCCAATGATGGTTATCTTTTGCAATATGTGAAGCGAGCCGGGATTCCGTGCTTTGGAATCGAGCCAACAGCCAGTACCGCGGCTGCAGCCAGAGAGCGCGGTCTCGACATTATTTCTGAATTTTTCGGGCAGACTTTAGCGCAATCTCTTGCAGATCAAGGCCGACAGGCAGACTTAATCGCCGCGAATAATGTGCTGGCGCACGTCCCTGATATCAATGACTTCGTCTCTGGATTTGCGACCTTACTTCAACCGTCGGGTGTTGCTACCTTCGAGTTTCCGCATTTGCTGAGAATGGTGCAGGGCTTGCAATTTGATACGGCCTATCACGAACATTATTCGTACCTTTCACTGACCGCTGTGCAGCACATTTTTGCGGCAAATGGATTGACGGTTTTTGATGTCGAAGAATTGCCAACCCACGGCGGTAGTTTGCGGGTTTTTGCACAACGTACGGATACTTGCGCGCATATTGTCCAAAAATCGGTTGCCGATTTATTGGCGATGGAAGATCAAGCAGGTATGAGGAATCTGTCGTTTTACGCTGGTTTCCAGGAAAAAGCAGAAAAGATTAAATATGATGTTCTGAGTTATCTGATTGACTGCAAACGAAAGGGATTGCGGGTTGCTGCGTATGGCGCGGCTGCCAAGGGGAATACCTTGCTTAACTTTGCAGGAATTCGCAGTGATTTATTGGGCTATGTTGTCGATGCAAACCCTAATAAACAGCTTAAATTCCTACCCGGAAGTCGCATTCCGATTCGTGACCAGCTAGCATTAATGCGCGATTTGCCAGACATAATCCTGATCTTGCCATGGAATTTATGTGACGAAATAATACGAGATCTTAATGAAGTTTGTGTATGGGAGCCAAAATTTGTCGTCGCCATTCCAGAAATTCATGTATTTGACCGTAATTGAATTTAATAAGAAATAAAAATTGACTGTGTAAGATTCATTGAGTCCACCTGCTAAGGAGAATAGTTATGATTCCCGTATTTAAACCACTGATTGAGCAAGAAGAAATCAACGCAAGTAAAGAATCCCTTGAAATGGGTTGGTTGGGGATGGGCAGCTACGTTTCGCAGTTTGAGCAAACAGTACAAGAAATTATTGGTGCCAAGGATCGGTACGTTGCTGCTGTTAGCACCGGAACCGCCGCATTGCACATCGCCTTGCTTGTTGCTGGTGTCGGGAAGGGGGATGAAGTCATTGTTGCCTCCTTTAACTGTTCGGCCGATTTTCAGGCAATTGGCTGGGTTGGTGCAGATATTGTATTTTGTGACTGTAACGATGACACGCTGGAGCTCGATTTAAATCGCGCTGAGGAGTTAGTCAACTCAAAAACTAAAGCAATCATTGTCATGGATTACGACTGCATCCTGTCTGATCATGATGGGATCGCTGCTTTCGCTAAAAAACACAATTTACGCGTGATTCATGATGCTGCGCATTCGTTTGGATCTTCTTATAAAGGAAAGCCGGTCGGAAGTTTTTCAGATATATGTGTGTTTAGTCATGATCCAGTCAAAACCGTAACATGTCTTGACGGTGGGACGATTGTTGTGCGAACTGAAGAAGAATTGAAATATGTTCATGAATTGAGATTGCTTGGAATGCAGCAACCGTCTTCTGTCATGTATCAAAATCAACGTGCCTGGACTTTTGATGTGGAACGTGTTGGCTTTCGATATCATATGTTGAATATGCATGCAGCCATCGGACTTGCTCAGCTTGGCAAGCTTGATATTATTTCCTCTAGTAGACGAGAAGCTTCAAGATATTACAACCAGCTCTTAAAGGATATTCCATCTGTGCGTGTTCCTAAAACAGATTTTGAAGGCGTTAATCCGTTTCTGTACTACATTAGAGTCCCCGCTAATCAGCGAGATGATTTGCGTGCAGAATTAAAGAAAAATGGCGTCGATACTGGGATTCATTGGCAGCCAGGACATTTATTCTCTTTATGGAAAGACTGCAAAGCCGGCAATCTGGATATTACAGATCGCGTAGGTAAAGAAATCCTCTCATTACCGCTTCACTCAAAGATGCCAATGTCAGTCGTCAAAGAAGTGGCGGATCAGGTTCAGGCCTATTTCTCCAAAGGTGCAATATGACCGTTGACCTCTCCACCGGAAGAGTATTAGTAAGGTGTTTGAAAGATAGCTCTGGTCTTAATCAGACAAACTTAGTAATTCCGGTCGGTAAGCCAGTTCAAGCATATTTACGTGTTATTTCTACCGTAGAGGGAAAGTTGGATCCAGTTGATTTGAGTCTGTTGAGTGACTGGAGAAACAAATACGTCAAATCGTTTTTGACTGAATTTCACTCATATCCCGAGCGCACCGCAAAGTGGTTGACCAATTATGTACATCAGAGTGATGGCAAGATATTATTCATGCTTGAAAACCTAGATGGCGTTCGATTAGGGCATATTGGTCTCGCTTTTATTAATTGGGAAACTGGTTACGGTGAAGCTGATGCGATTGTCAGTGGTGGTGATTCACCGCGAGGATTAATGAAATTAGCATTGCAGACGACCCTAAAGTGGGCGCGAAATCAATTGTCATTGACTACTCTTGGTGTTCGGGTTCGCTCAGATAATACGGCTTTAGACTTTTATAAAAAAGTTGGATTTGAGGAGACCAAGCGGGTCCCACTTCGATTCGAAAAAAACGGCGATGATATTAATTGGTTTGAGGATGAAAATTTTTTGGCGTTTGAGGCAAGTCTGGTTTACATGATTTACAGGTGGTCATGATGGAGATTGTTCGTCTTGGAAGAGAGGGGTTGATCGCTTATCTGGAAAATCAATTGGCAACTTTTTTCCCTGACGGGCAACGATATCGAGACGTCTTAGATGCTCATATAGATGAGGGCTTAAAAAGAACGATGCGTTGCGTAAATAGTGTCAAAATGTGGGCGCCGGAAAAGTTTAATTATTTGCATTCAACGCAGTATTGTATTTTTCTGTATTTTTTAAGTCACACAATCTACCGCAACCAAGCTATAACAGATCTGCATACAAAATTATTCTTATTAAATAAAGCACTCAACGGCATTGACCTCTTTTACGAGATCGATATGCCGGACATTTTTTTCATTGGACACTCGGTTGGTATTGTTCTGGCAAAAGCAACCTATGGAAACTATTTGGTGTTGTATCAAAATTCGACAGTGGGAAAAAATCACGGCATCGCGCCAGTGTTGGGGGAGGGCGTCATTATGTACCCGAATTCCGCGATCATTGGCAATTGCAATATTGCTGACGGTAGCGTCATTTCACAAGGCGTCAGCGTTATTAACAAAGATACAGAAGCCCACTCCTTGGTATTTCAGGGCGACAGCGGCAAGTTAAATTTCAAGAAGGATCAACGGGAAATTTTGTCGGATTTCTTTCGTTTTTGAGGGCAGTGTTTAACTTGTACAATGGTAAGTAAGACTAATCTGCCTTTACCACCCGATTTTTTCCCGCTTGCTTCGCTGCATACATGGCCTTATCGGCGCGTTTTATGAGTGCTTCTTGTGGTTCGTGTGGTCCTCGAAGCGCTACGCCGGCGCTAAAGGTGATGAATAATCGCTTCAAATCTGAGGTAAAAAAGTGCTTTGTGAGCTCACGTTGAACGCGGGTCATTGCCTGTGCGGCTTCTTCGATATCGGTTTCTGGCATGATGATCACGAATTCTTCGCCACCATAACGGGCGATTGTATCGATTGAGCGCAGCGTTTGTTTCACGATACGGACTAAGTGGACTAAGGCTTCATCACCTGCGGCGTGCCCGTGCGTATCGTTAAGTCGTTTAAAATTATCCAGATCCAGCATGGCAACGCACAGTGGGCTATTGCGACGATCTGCGCGATCGGCTTCTCTTTCAAAGATGTCGTCCATGCCGCGACGGTTGAGGCTGCCAGTTAATTGATCTTCCCGGACTAACTCACTCATGTGAGCGAGTTTGCTCTCTAAATCTTTGATTTTGATTTCAGCTTCCATGACTTCTTTTTGAGCTGCAACAATAATGTCTCTTGATTTGACAGCTTCAGATTGAACGGCACGGGTTTCGCCGATGATGTTATTGATGATTTTACTTACTTGGGCCGTGTCAGTTGCATGACTGATTTCACTCGCAAAATCGTCCATCTTGTGCTGATAGGTATCAGTCGTATTGACCATGGCGTTCAGTCTGTCGACGAACGCGTTCATCATGTTTTTAACTGAATTTTTAGATTCAGCAATACTATTTTTGAGTGTACCTTGTTTGTAGATGACTTCTTTTAAGCTACGGGTTGCTTCTTGTAGCGACCGATGATTGATCGGGCCTGCAATCAAATTTTGAACGACCTCGATTTGGCCGCGTAACCAGTTATCATTATCTAGTAGGTCATGGATGTTTGTGAGCAGCAGGCCAAATAAGCGAAGCAGTAATTCTTGTTGTTCTGCGCTATCGCCGCTCTGTAGCTCAATCTGGAAGCAAAGTTGTTTGAGTCGACTCGCAACCTGATTTAGGGCGTTCTCGGTTTCAGCTTCCTTTACCGCTTTTCCTAGCGCTTCAGATTCGATCGCAAGGGTAGGTGATGTCGGTTTTAGTACCGATGTCAGTGCCAAAGTTAACGTGCGGAAGAGTAAATCTTTGAGAAGCTTTGGACGCGGATCGTCAGCAAGAGGAACATCAATGAGTGATATGACTGAATTATTCTGTAGTGTGCTTGCAGTTAATGGGTCTGCCACACTCAAACTTTGGGGCGTATTGGCTGTGACTGATGATTGCGTCGCGATAATACGCTCTGTTAGTTGTTCGAGGGCCTTACTGTAGTCTTCCCAGTTCCCGTTTCTGGCCGCACGATTAAAACGATGGCCAAAGTTTGACAGTTCGCTTTTTGAATTAAGCAAACTGCTCGCAAAACTCGCTAACAATGTTTCCGCTTCGGAGGGGGCGGAGGCTTTGACGGCGACTGGTTTTATGATCGTTGTTGGTTCATCTGGCAGAACAAAAATACCTGCGATTTCGTTATAAAGTTTCTTATAAGCATCAGGGGTCGGTGCAATTCTTTGTATGGCAAGTTGTCTAAAGGTCTCACGTGCAATATCGGTGGGGCTTTTGAATTGTGAATTATTTGAATTGTTTGACATGATGCCTTGCCAGCTAAGGGGTTGCCGATTAGTCTACCAGTTGATTCTTGATTGCGTAATGCGTTAATTCAGCGTTATGTCGCAATTTCATCTTTATAAGAATCCGTGAACGGTATTCGCTAATCGTTTTAACTGATAAAGACAAATCTTTGGCGATATCGCTGACTGACTTTCCAGAAGCGATCATCGTCATGGTTTGAAACTCTCGATCAGACAATGTTTTGTGTAGCGCATCGTCATGTTCTTGGTTCAGATTGTTGGCTAATTCTTGTGCTAATTGAGGACTAATATATTTCAAGCCGCCCGCCACTTGGCGAATCGCATTCAAAATATCGTCTTTACTGCATTGTTTGCTTAAATAGCCGGACGCTCCCGCCTTCAGAGAGCGGATCGCGTATTGATCTTCCCGATAGATGGAGAACATTAATACTTGTATGTCCGGTTTTTCGGCTTTAATTTGTTTTAATACTTCTATGCCATTTTTATCGGTTAAAGCGATATCGAGTAACATTACTTTGTAATCATGCTGCCGGGAAAGGCGAATTGCCTCAAGACCCGAAGCAGCTTCCGCTACGACGGCAATGTCGGTGGTGCTGCTGACGATGTTTTTAATTCCTTCCCTGACTACGGTATGATCGTCTACCACCATCAGCTTAATCGACGCAAATTCAGTCATGCAAATTCCATTTCTATGTCATATCGATACTGTCGCATACAATGTGCGTCCGTTACCAGTATCCTGAGTGTTTCTCATGATGCGCCATTTTTGCAGGTCTGGCCTTAACCTGTAGTGTTGTCGTGATATTTCTAAAACCGAAGTTCGTCGCCCTACTATTGTCGGCAAGAAAAACTAAATCCTGTGCCCAATATGCGTTAGCTAAATTGCTTGTTATTTTATAAGGGTTGGCAGGGCTACGGTGAGAAGATCGAAATTAATTTGTGTTAGTTCGAAAGAATTTGAAAAATGAACAAAGCTTTTGTAAAAGAAACTGATTCCGATGACGATGATGATGTTGGTGCTCCGGTAATACCGGTCGGCACGAAAAACTATATGACGCCGGAAGGTCATCAGCGAATGAAAGAGGAGTTTTTGCACCTGATGGATGTTGATCGGCCAGAAGTGGTCAATATCGTGCACTGGGCAGCCTCGAACGGCGATCGTTCTGAAAATGGTGATTATATTTATGGCAAACGCCGTTTGCGCGAAATTGACCGGCGGATACGTTTTTTGACTAAACGCCTCGATATAGCAGAAGTGGTCGATCCAAGAGTACATCACGGTTCTGATCAGATTTTTTTTGGGGCTACAATTGTCTATGAGAATTTGCAGGGAGAGGAGGTCACTGTGACAATTGTGGGCGTTGACGAATTTGATCCTTTGCATGGAAAAATCAGTTGGATATCTCCTGTCGCCAGGGCGCTGACAAAGAATCGGATCGGCGATACCGTCATTCTAAAAACCCCTTCCGGTATTGATGAGCTGACAATTTTAGATGTTACTTATCCAGAATGAACGATGGGCAGCGTATTGTTTGATAATGAGCTAGAACGCATATTCCCCGGTTCAATAGATGTATGTCATGTAGTGACGTTATATATTGAGAGTTGTTACATTGTGGTGTCTGGCAGTAAGATATTTTTCTTGTTGTTTTCTTTTCTTATGAAGGGTAAATCAGACGCCACGCGATTACTGGTACTGGTTCCAGCGCATTTTTCGTTCGTCGTTTGCTTCTTTGAGTAAATGTCTTGCGCGTTGTTTATCGTTATCCTGCGCGTTAGTTTTACCTTCGAGTTCCATCGCCAAAGCCTGAATCGCCACTGGAAAATCAGCATCAGCGGATTTTTCTAGCCATTCATGGGCGAGGGCGGGGTTTTTTTCAATGCCGTCGCCATCTGCATAAGCATTGGAAAGTAAGAACATGGCTTGCGCATTGCCTTGTTCACTGGCGATCTGCAGCCAATGTACCGATTGTTGCAAGTCCGGTTTTACCCCTTCGCCGTACTTGCTCATGCGCGACAACATAAAAGTTGCCTTGTCATTTTTTTGTTTTGAAGCGGCGAGGTACCAAGTCCACGCCTCAACATAATTTTGAGTGACGCCCCATCTTGCTTTGTAATTTGCTTCAGCATAGTTAAATTGCGCCTCAGCGTTTCCGCCTTGTGCAGCCTTTTTGAGCCATGCTACTGCTTCTGTCGTATGGCCGGAATCTACCGCAAGTGCGTATGCTAATTCCCGTTGGGCGGTAACATTACCTTCTTGTGCCCATGCTTTTAAAGTCTTGATCGCCTCTCTGTTTTTACCATGTAAAGCTTGCAGACCGATCGATTCGATGTCTGCCGCATTTGGCGTTGGTGAGACTTGCTGACTGCATGCGCAAAGTATCAATAAACTCAATGAAGGTAGGGTAAAGCGGAAAATTGAAAGCATCATAATGGGTATCTGGATAAATGCGTACTCTCGTAAAACAAGAGTACGCTGTGCAAGTTAATTTATTTGATCGTCACAGGTCGACATGCCTGGTGACTTACTGGTTCAGATCAATTTGATACTTTGCGTAACCATTTGGATCCATCGCGCCTTCAGCGATAACGCGATTGAGACCAACTGCTTTAGCGACCGGCAATTTTCCGGTGACTGAGCGCAAAATTACAGGCCCTTTGGTGACAGTTTTGACGAAACTCCAGCTCTGGCCAGATCCATTTGTAGCGGCGGTGACTTTGCCAAGACTGCTCAGGTATTTACTGACGACCGCCTGATTAGCATCAGGGGATTTGATGATCGTCTTACTGCCATCGATGCCGGGGAAGTTGCCACCACCACCGGCACGATAATCATTCGTCGCGACGATAAAGTTATCGGTCGGTGCCACTGGTTTGCCGGCATAGGTCAGGCTAGTAATGCGACTACCGACTGCTTGTGTAACGTCGATTTGGTATTTCAGTGCATTATTAGTCGCGTAGAAGACGTCGTAGTTATAAATTGTCGAGTACGATGGGACTAAGTCCTGCTCAGTCGTCAAAGCAGGATTGATCTGCGCAAACTGGCTGGCAGATTTTTCCAACCAGTTTTTCAGGTCTGAACCCTGAATTTTAACGGCTTGCAAATTATTATTGCCATACAAATACAAATCGCCTGGATTCCGAACCTGAAGCACGAATGGATTAGCCGGGGTTGCATTTGGTGCTACGTCAGTGAAATCAGTCGCTCCATTGCGCCCTGCTTTGAAGGGAGCGCTGCAAGAGATCACTGGGATCGACTTGTAGCTGATGATTGTCGGATCCGTTGAATTGGCAATAAAGTTTTGCACATAATTAATTTGCGCCTGATTGACGATCTGAATAGCGCTGACATCACCAACCAACGCAAAGTAGGCCGACATTTCAAAATCAGTGGTTGTACCTAGGGGTTGTGCCGCATATGCCAGGGTCGCTTTATGTTCCGTGTCGACAAGTGGTGCAATAGCCGGATCTGCAGCAACCGATGTTTTGCCGTCGGTGTAGGTAAAACCGCGTGCTTCGACGTTAGTCTGATCTGGTTGAACGACCCATTTCCCGCTTTGGTATTTCAAGGTCATCTGGATGATTCCCAGGCGACGCCCCCAACTCTGTGCCATGACAGCAGGGATGCCATTGACCAGGCCTTTAACTGGGTCAACGCCTGGCAAGTGTGCCAACGACGCGTCGATAGTAAATGGCTTTGTCGGATCGACTGGCGCTTCTTTTTGCAAAGGAAAGATTAAGTGGGAGTGGCCGAGCATCAATGCATCGATGCCAGTGGTGCTGAGGTACAAGCTACCATTTTCCATTTTGGGGCTGTAAGTGGAGGCGTCAAGACCGCCGTGAGATAGGGCCACGATCAGATCAGCACCTTTAGAGCGCATTTCTGGAACGTATTTGTTCGCGGTTTCTACTACACCGTTGACCATGACTTTACCAGCCAGATTTTTTTGATCCCAATCCATAATCTGCGGTGGAACAAAGCCCATGATGCCAACATTCAATGTCACATTAATTGTCGAGCCATCTGGTGCAGTTCCGGTGAAGTTCTTCGGAATGATGGAGTAGGGATTAAATATTGGCGATTGTGTGGTGGCATTGACGACGTTTGCCAAAACGATAGGGAAGCTTGGGGCGCCGCAATTGCTTGGCGCAGTGATGCCGCTAAGACCAAAATTTGTATTGGTAATTTGCCCCAAAAAATTCAAGCCATAGTTAAATTCATGGTTGCCGACACCGCCGCCATCGTACTTTAACGCATTCATGACTTTGTGGATCGCCATTGTGCCACTGCATGGAACAGGGGATGCGACAGCCTGATAGTCACCCAATAAGGTTCCCTGAACCACATCGCCGTCATCAAGTAGGACATTATTTGGATTTTCTGTGCGAGCGCCGCTGATGAGCGTGGAGGTTCTTTCAAGGCCAAGCGTTGCATCTGGTTTTAGGCCGTAATAATCGTAACTGAGCACATTTTGGTGCAAATCTGTTGTTTCCAATAATGCTACTTTCAGGACTGTGCCTTCAGGGATGTACGGTGTATTCGTGTTGTTGCCGCACGCTGCCAGTGCAAGCACGGTGAGCGATGGGAGCCATGTTAAGTTTTTCATATTTTCTCTTAAAGTGGGTACGCAATCGTTTGCGCATTTAGATAAAATGCTATATTTGGTAATTAATTGTCTTTGAGATACATGAATAGACGGCGCAATTATCTGGATGAAATGTGTCTAGTTGATGACATTTGGTTAATTTAAGATAATAAAATGAAATGTTTAAACAATAATATTGATATAGATAATTTCCTAAATAAAATCAAAATAGTGTGAAAATTTTCGCAAAAAGTTTTTGTAAAAAAGCTTTCGATTTATCGTTTTGCAATCTGACACCTGGATTGATTCTCTTTATAATCCGGTTGCGCCATAGGTCAGATTTATTGACTTCAATTTTTCTTTTTACGGATTTTTCATGCTTAATAGTCTGCGTTACGCCGGGATAACTTTTTTTTCTATCTTCCAAGCCAATTGTCGATTGAGGGCATGGGTTGCGGCAATTGCAAAAATGATGGGCTTTCGTGCTTTTACGGTGGCTTCGGCGCTTTCGCTGGTTTCGCTGGTTTCGCTGGTTGCTTGTACCAGCGTTCCTGAGCATGTTGCTGTACCAGTAGCGCCGCAAAATGGTGGGGTCACAAAGACGCCGAGACCCATTAAAATCGGTTTGGCGCTCGGTGGTGGCGCTGCGCGTGGATTTGCCCACATTGGTGTCATCAAAGCGTTGGAGTCACAGGGTATCTATCCAGATATTATTGTAGGTACCAGTGCTGGTAGTGTTGTTGGTGCGATGTACGCCGCAGGAAATAACGGTTTCGCCTTGCAAAAAATGGCGTTGGAAATGGACGAGGCAACCATTTCGGATTGGTCTTTGCCGCTATTCGCAAAGTCAAGCGGCGTGTTGAAAGGAGATGCTTTGCAGTCCTATGTAAACCGTATGGTTGCTCAAGCGCCTATTGAAAAACTTAAGAAGCCGTTCGGCGCAGTGGCGACCGACCTTTCCACCGGCAAGGCTGTTCTATTCCAGCGCGGTAATACGGGCGCTGCAGTGCGTGCTTCTTCTGCGGTGCCAGCTGTATTTCAGCCAGTGACTATCAACGGTCGGCAGTATGTTGATGGCGGTCTTGTTGCGCCAGTCCCGGTGCAATTTGCCCGAGATATGGGGGCAGATTTGGTGATTGCGGTGAATATTTCTCAGCAACCCGAAGGGCAAAATGGAAATAGTACGATCGATATTCTTTTGCAAACAGTGACAATCATGGGGCAGAGTATTAATCAGTATGAATTAAAGCAGGCAGATATTGTGATAAGGCCGGAACTCCCTGGAATGAAGGGGAGTGATTTTGCCGGCCGAAACCTGGCGATATTGGCTGGCGAACGTTCTGCAATGGCCGCGATGCCGGATATAAAACAAAAGTTAAAGACGATGCAAGACAAATAACGTGCGAGCTTTTTGTTGTGTATTTGGATACTCGGAGGGTGTATTTTGAATACACCCTTATCTTTTCTTGATAAATCTAGAAAAAATTGAGTTTGATGGGGGAGTATGCGTTTTCTGCTATCAAGCGCTTAAAGCGCTTAGTTATTGTTTGCCACTATCGTCGTTAATCCGGCGTGCGCCATTAAAACGTTTTTTCCAGTAAGCCAAATCCATACTCTCGACTCTGACTTGTCCACCAGCTGACGGTGAATGGATGAATTTGTTGTCGCCAAGGTAAATTCCAACATGAGAAAAACCGCGTTTTAGCGTGTTGTAAAAAACCAGATCGCCAGGCTGCAAATCTTTTTGATCAACGTTTTCGCCGACGCGGCTGATTTCAGCGGCCGTACGCGGCAGATTTTCACCAACAGCATCTTTAAAGACCAAGCGAACAAAGCCGCTGCAGTCCAAGCCGTTTTCGGGAGTGTTGCCGCCGCGTTTATAACGTATGCCCATGAAGTCCATTGCTTTCATGGTCAGGTCGGATGCGCGTTGGCGAATTTCTTGGATTTTGGAAAATGCAGTAGAGGATTCAGGGAATGGATTATCGGTGGCCCAGGCTTGATTGCAAGTAACGGTCTGCAATGAGACGGCAATAAGCACTAATGCGGCACTTCTGTATATTCTTGAAACATTCGTTAGCATCTTTGCACTCATGAAATAAAACCGCTCCAACTTTAAGCGAAGTTCTAAACAATGTAAACCTTTAAGCTCAAATCGGATGTTGATGAAAAGATATTTGTTTTAATTAAAACAGTTTTTACACGCAAGTTTTTTAGCATCGCGTTACAATCGGCGCACTCATCAAAGTGGTGTCGAAATTTAGCGCAAATAAAAGGAAAATCATCATGCAAACCAAACCCGTACTCACGCTGGAAGATGTAAAGAAAATTGCAGCCGCAGCAGAAGCTGAAGCGCTGGCAAATAATTGGCCGGTTGTTATTGCCATCGTTGATGATGGTGGTCATTTAATGTGGTTGCAGCGTCTTGATGGCGTGGCGCCAATTTCAGCACACATTGCACCAGCTAAAGCGACCACGGCAGCCTTGGGTAAGCGCGAATCGAAGATTTATGAAGATATTATCAATAATGGACGTTTTTCATTCTTGAGTGCGCCGTTGATTGAAGGCATGTTAGAGGGTGGGGTTCCGGTGTTTGTTGATGGTTATTGCGTCGGTGCAGTTGGCGTGTCTGGAGTGAAATCAGCGGAGGATGCGCAGATTGCGAAGGCTGGGATCGCCGCGCTTGGTCTGTAAATTCTAATTTTGGTATTGATAATCGTTTATCAGAATGTTTTTCGAGGGATGTGGTGAAAGGGGAATTGAAATTTAGCGCGGGCTTAGCGGTGTTTTCGATTGCCTGAAGGGTAGTTTTGGGCTATAATTCGAGGGTTTAACTAATTCGAAATCTCGCCGTAGCGCCTACCCAAA
This sequence comes from Undibacterium sp. SXout20W, assembly GCF_049340285.1. Taxonomy (NCBI): domain Bacteria; kingdom Pseudomonadati; phylum Pseudomonadota; class Betaproteobacteria; order Burkholderiales; family Oxalobacteraceae; genus Undibacterium; species Undibacterium sp. SXout20W. The sequence goes on from NZ_JBMPPH010000020.1 coordinate 43,603, forward strand.
TCCACATCGCTCCATCATCTTTTTTCAGGTCGCCCGGCGTATGCTGGCTGCCTGTGTAAAAAACGACAGCTTGGGGCGTCGCAGCGGCGGTAACAATACAGGAGTTGCCCTTGCTGCCCATTCCGCAGTCCCTTCTTCGTTCCGGCCAGGACACCGCTATTTTAGCTCTCGCCGATGGAACAATTTTTACTGGCTATTCTATCGGTGCTACCGGTCACACAGTTGGTGAAGTTGTTTTCAATACTTCCATGACTGGTTATCAGGAAATTTTGACTGATCCAAGTTATAGTTCTCAAATCGTTACGCTGACCTATCCGCATATTGGTAATACAGGCATTAATTCAGAGGACGTTGAGTCCGAAAAAATTCATGCAGCAGGTTTGATCATTAAAGACTTGCCGATGTTGGTTTCTAATTTTCGCTCTGAACAATCCCTCTCTGAATACCTTGTTTCCCAGAATATTGTCGCAATTGCCGGTATCGATACTCGCAAATTGACACGTATCTTGCGCGAAAAAGGCGCTCAGGGCGGTGCAATACTGGTCGGTAAAGATGCTGAAAAAGCGATTGCTCTGGCAAAATCTTTCCCCGGCTTGTCAGGCATGGATTTAGCAAAAGTGGTTTCCTCTACCCAGTCCTATGAATGGACTGAAGCTGAGTGGGTGCTCGGTCAAGGTTATGGCCAACTGTCGAACCCACAATTCCATGTTGTCGCTTTTGACTTCGGTGTTAAGCGCAATATCTTGCGCATGCTGGCGGATCGCGGTTGTAAAGTTACAGTGTTGCCTGCGCAGTCTAGTGCGGCCGATGTGTTGGCGTTGAATCCAGATGGCGTATTTCTGTCGAACGGCCCCGGGGATCCTGAGCCATGCGATTACGCCATTGCTGCGGCAAAAGAATTGATAGAAAAAGGCATTCCTACTTTCGGTATTTGCCTTGGTCATCAAATCATGGCGTTGGCTTCTGGTGCTAAAACGCTGAAGATGAAGTTTGGTCATCATGGTGCAAATCATCCGGTACAAGATCTGGATACTAAGCAAGTGTTGATCACTTCGCAGAATCACGGTTTTGCGGTAGATGCTGCATCGTTGCCAGCAAATTGCCGGGTGACGCATGTATCTTTGTTTGATGGTTCTTTGCAAGGTTTTGCGCGCACTGATAAGCCGGCATTTTGCTTCCAAGGGCATCCGGAAGCGTCACCAGGTCCGCACGACATCGCTTACCTGTTTGACCGTTTCACAGCACTGATGAGTGCAGCAAAATCACAGGCTAAAACAGGAGAATAATAAAAATGCCAAAACGTACCGACATAAAAAGCATATTGATTATCGGCGCTGGTCCTATCATCATCGGACAAGCGTGTGAATTTGACTACTCGGGTGCGCAAGCTTGTAAGGCATTGCGCGAAGAGGGTTATCGCGTCATTCTGGTCAATAGCAATCCAGCGACCATCATGACCGATCCAGAAATGGCTGATGTGACTTACATCGAGCCAATTACCTGGCAAGTGGTTGAGCGTATTATCGACAAGGAACGTCCAGATGCGATCCTGCCGACAATGGGTGGACAGACTGCGCTTAATTGCGCACTTGATCTCCATCGTAATGGGGTGTTGACAAAATACGATTGCGAGCTGATTGGTGCTTCTCCAGAAGCCATCGATAAAGCAGAAGATCGTCTGAAGTTTAAAAATGCGATGACCAAAATTGGTCTCGGTTCTGCGCGTTCCGGCGTTGCACATTCCATGGATGAAGCCTGGACTGTGCAAAAGGATGTGGGCTTCCCAGTCATTATTCGCCCTTCATTTACGATGGGTGGTACTGGTGGTGGTATTGCCTACAATCCTGAGGAATTCGAAACCATCTGCAAACGCGGTCTGGAAGCATCGCCAACCAACGAGTTATTGATTGAAGAGTCATTGATTGGTTGGAAAGAATACGAGATGGAAGTAGTTCGCGATAAAGCTGATAACTGCATCATCGTTTGCTCTATCGAAAACTTAGACCCAATGGGTGTGCATACTGGTGACTCGATTACCGTTGCTCCAGCGCAGACGCTGACAGACAAAGAATACCAAATCATGCGTAACGCCTCCTTGGCGGTATTGCGCGAGATTGGTGTAGATACTGGCGGCTCTAACGTACAGTTCTCGGTTAATCCTGCTGATGGTCGTATGATCGTCATCGAGATGAATCCACGCGTATCACGTTCATCCGCGCTGGCGTCCAAGGCGACCGGTTTTCCGATTGCGAAGATCGCTGCCAAATTGGCAGTCGGCTTTACACTCGATGAATTGCGCAATGAAATTACTGGTGGCGCAACGCCAGCTTCGTTTGAACCGTCCATCGATTACGTTGTGACCAAGATTCCACGTTTTGCATTTGAGAAATTTCCGCAAGCAGATAACCGCTTGACGACGCAAATGAAATCCGTTGGCGAAGTGATGGCGATTGGCCGCACTTTCCAGGAATCGTTTCAAAAAGCACTGCGCGGTCTGGAAGTTGGCGTTGACGGTATGAATGAAAAAACCCAAGATCGCCAAACACTGGAAAAGGAATTGGGCGAACCAGGTCCGGATCGTATTTGGTATGTTGGTGATGCGTTTGCACAAGGCTTTACTTTGGAAGAGGTGCATCAATTAACGCATATCGATCCATGGTTCTTGGTGCAGATCAAAGATATCGTTGATATCGAACTTTGGTTAGATGAGCAAGAGCTATCAAGCGTCGATAAAGAATTGATGCTCAAGCTCAAGCAAAAAGGTTTCTCTGATCGTCGTCTGGCTAAATTATTGCGGACTACCGACACCGTCATTCGCGATCTGCGCAGAAGCCTGAACGTTCGCCCAGTGTATAAACGCGTCGATACGTGTGCTGGTGAATTTGCGACGAACACGGCCTACATGTATTCCACATACGAAGAAGAGTGTGAATCACAGCCGACTGATAAGAAAAAGATCATGGTATTGGGCGGTGGTCCAAATCGTATTGGTCAGGGTATTGAGTTTGATTATTGCTGCGTTCACGCTGCATTTGCGATGCGCGAAGATGGTTACGAAACCATTATGGTTAACTGCAATCCGGAAACCGTTTCGACTGACTACGACACTTCGGATCGTTTGTACTTTGAACCATTGACACTAGAAGACGTTTTAGAAATCGTCGACAAAGAAAAACCGGTCGGCGTGATCGTTCAATACGGTGGTCAGACGCCTTTGAAATTGGCGCTGGATCTGGAGGCGAATGGCGTGCCTATCGTTGGTACATCGCCAGACATGATTGATGCGGCTGAAGATCGCGAACGTTTCCAAAAAATGTTGCAAGATTTAGGTTTGCGTCAACCACCAAATCGTACAGCACGTACTGAAGCAGATGCCCTGGTATTGGCACAAGAAATTGGCTACCCATTAGTGGTTCGTCCTTCGTATGTGCTTGGTGGCCGTGCGATGGAAATCGTTCATGAGCAGCGTGATCTGGAGCGTTACATGCGCGAAGCGGTCAAGGTTTCTCACGACTCACCTGTATTGTTGGATCGCTTCCTGAATGATGCAATTGAAGTTGACGTTGATTGCTTGTCCGATGGCGAGCGTACTTTCATCGGCGGTGTGATGGAACATATCGAACAAGCTGGTGTGCACTCTGGTGACTCGGCGTGCTCATTGCCACCATATTCCTTGTCGCAAGAAACGATTGCTGAACTGAAACGTCAGACTGCGTTGATGGCGAAAGGCTTGAACGTTGTTGGTTTGATGAACGTACAGTTCGCAATTCAGCAGCAAGACGGTAAGGATGTCGTGTTCGTGCTGGAAGTGAATCCACGTGCATCACGCACAGTTCCTTACGTTTCCAAAGCTACTGGCTTGCAACTAGCAAAAATTGCCGCTCGTTGTATGGTTGGACAATCGCTTGATTCACAAGGTATCGGAGCGGAAGTTGTGCCTCCTTACTTCAGCGTGAAAGAAGCGGTGTTCCCATTCGTGAAGTTCCCTGGCGTTGATACGATTCTCGGACCTGAGATGAAATCAACTGGTGAAGTCATGGGTGTGGGTAAAACCTTCGGTGAAGCTTTCGTTAAATCTCAATTGGGTGCTGGGGTTAAATTGCCAACTTCCGGCAAAGTCTTCCTCAGTATCAAAAATAGTGACAAGCCACGCGCAGTGAAAGTCGCGAAAAATCTGGTTGAGTTGGGCTTTTCCGTCGTGGCAACACGCGGTACGGCGGCAGCAATAGCGGCGGCTGGCGTACCAGTGGCGATTGTGAACAAGGTTGTTGAAGGTCGTCCACACGTCGTTGATATGATCAAAAACAACGAAATCGCATTGGTGATCAATACGGTAGAAGAAAAGCGCAACGCCATCGTCGATTCACGTGCTATTCGTACTTCCGCATTAATCGCTCGTGCGACGACCTTCACAACGATTGCCGGTGCTGAAGCGGCTGTGGAAGGGATGCGTCATTTAAGCGAATTGAATGTTTATGATTTACAAGGTCTGCATAAGACTTTAAACTGATAAAAAACACAGTGTCGGCAAATGTGAGTTTGTCGATGTTGAATCTTTGATACAGAGGTCACATAAGGCATCGGTCAGGCTGGTGTTGGATGTGACCTCTGTATTTTTACTTTTATAAGTGTGAATGAAATGAGTACAGTACCTATCACCAAATTCGGTGCAGAATTGTTAAAAAAAGAATTGCACAATTTGAAAACTAAAGAGCGTCCAGACGTGATTAATGCGATTGCAGAAGCTCGCGCGCAAGGTGATTTATCTGAAAATGCGGAATATGATGCAGCGAAAGAGCGTCAGGCGTTTATTGAGGGGCGTATCGCAGAGCTGGAAGGTAAGTTAGGTTCCGCGCAGATCATCGATCCTACGACATTGGATGCGGAGGGACGGGTGGTGTTTGGTTCTACAGTCCATTTGGAAGACTTGGAAAATTCGCAAAAGGTCAGCTATCAAATCGTCGGTGAAGACGAGGCTGATATCAAATTGAGTAAAGTTTCCATTACTTCGCCGATCGCTCGTGCTCTGATCGGTAAGTACGCAGGTGACGTGGTTGGTGTGCAGGCGCCAGCCGGTGTACGCGAGTACGAAGTACTGGATGTGCTTTACATCTGAGATTGTTGATTTTGATAATGTTGCTGACTTTATTTCGTCGATAGAATTAAAGTTCAAATCCCGGCCATTCTGATGGCCGGGTAGTGTTACAGTGCAGGCCAGATCTCACATGAATTGCAAGTCTGCGGCGCTACCTCGCTATTAATTGCTCAAAGCTGATTTTTTTGCGCTGGACTGACGTGGTTTTGCACGTTTAATGTTACCACCTTGAGTGACGCGTTCGTTGCCTTTGACCATTACCTTAGAAACGGTTGGCTTTTTCGTGCCACTTGGACTAGGCTTGACGATAGTGACTTCGCGCATGCCGCGACCTTTTTTAACAAGCTTGGTTTCTTTGGTGCCTTCTACTTTAGGGCGATAAATAACCAAGAGTTTCCCGATGTGCTGTACTGGCGCTGCTTTGAGTTCCGTGCAAATAGTGTCGTACATGGCGATACGGGCTTCGCGGTCATCACCGAAAACGCGGACTTTAATTAAACCGTGGGCGTTTAAGCCAGCGTCAATTTCCTTGATCACGGACGGAGAGAGTCCAGCTTCGCCGATCAGGACGATAGGTTTCAGGGCGTGAGCTTCAGATCTGAGTTCGCTTCTTTCGGCGGGAGTGAGTTTTAACATAATTTTTCCTTGTGCAGCAAACAGTTGCACGATAAATACATCCCCTGACGTCAATCAGTCAGGCAATGCACAGTTTTCCTTTAAAAGCAGTATTTTACGCGAATGGCAAAGAATAAATTCAATCAAAATTGGGTTCACGATCATATAAATGATCCATATGTGAAACTTGCACAAAAAGAAGGTTACCGCGCGCGCGCCGTTTACAAGCTAAAAGAGATCGATGAGGCAGAAAAGCTCATTCGTCCTGGGCAGGTAATTGTTGACTTAGGAGCAACGCCAGGTAGTTGGTCGCAGTATGTCAGAAACAAATTGGCAGGCAAAGAGGGTGGTGGCATTGTAGGTGAAATCTTTGCTCTCGATCTTTTACCTATGGAGCCAATTGCTGATGTGCAATTTATTCAGGGTGATTTCAGAGAGGACGAAGTCTTGGATGCACTTGAATCTCGCTTGATAGGACGCAAGTTAGATCTGGTATTGTCTGACATGGCACCGAACTTATCCGGTAACTCAACGGTCGATGCAGCCAGAGTTGAATATATCATTGAACTTGCGGTAAATTTTGCCAAGGCGCATTTAAAACCGACAGGCTCTTTGTTAGTAAAATGTTTCCATGGCCCAAGTTATAATAATATTGTTAATATCTTTAAAGATGAATTTAAAGTAGTAATGAATAAAAAACCAAAAGCCAGTAAAGATAAGTCCTCAGAAATTTTTCTGTTGGGCAAAGGTTTAAAAAATCCGGAGTAATTTGTTCGTTTTTTTTCGTTGTTGAATGAATAAGGTCTGTGTGTCGAGAAAAGTGACGTTAGATTCGTCTTAAATACACAGATTTATGATGTTCCGTTTTTTTTACTCTTGATAAACCTCAATGTTGCCAGCATATGCTGGCTAGCAAGCTCTGCCTATTGGGGGTAGAATGACTGATTACAGTATCAAATGGCGTAACTTGCGCCCAAGGAGTTCTCGTGAATAACATGTTTTCAAAAGCGGCTATATGGGTAGTTGTTGCCATGGTGCTTTTTATGCTTTTTAAGCAGTTTGAAGGAAAAGCAGGTACGTCTGGAATGGCTTCCGTGCCTTATTCTGAATTCCTGGATGAGGTTAAGTCAAAGCATATTAAAGAAGTAACGATTGATGATTCTACCCGGACAGTCACAGCTGTGACGACTGAAGGTAAAAAAATCAAGTCTCAAGGCACGATCTTTGATCGCGGGCTTGTTGGTGATCTCGTCGCTAACGGTATTAAATTTGACAGCAAACCAGCTGAAGAGCAATCGTTCTTGTCGCAAGTATTCATTTCTTGGTTCCCGATGCTACTGTTGATCGGCGTATGGATTTTCTTCATGCGTCAGATGCAAGGCGGGGGCAAAGGTGGCGCGTTCTCATTTGGTAAATCCAAAGCGCGTATGCTTGATGATGCAAATAACAACGTTACTTTTGCTGATGTCGCAGGTTGCGACGAAGCGAAAGAAGAAGTGACGGAAGTTGTTGACTTCCTTCGCGATCCAACTAAATTCCAAAAGCTCGGTGGACGTATTCCACGCGGTGTATTGATGGTTGGCCCTCCTGGTACTGGTAAAACATTGTTGGCACGTGCGATCGCGGGCGAAGCAAAAGTCCCATTCTTTACTATTTCCGGTTCTGATTTCGTCGAAATGTTTGTTGGCGTTGGTGCTTCGCGTGTTCGTGATATGTTCGAAAACGCTAAAAAGCACGCACCTTGTATTATCTTCATCGATGAGATTGATGCGGTTGGTCGTCATCGTGGCGCCGGTATGGGCGGTGGTAACGACGAACGTGAACAGACACTGAACCAGATGCTGGTTGAGATGGATGGTTTTGAAGCCAATTCTGGCGTGATCGTTATTGCTGCGACAAACCGTGCTGACGTTCTTGATAAAGCATTGTTGCGCCCAGGTCGTTTCGATCGTCAGGTTTCCGTAGGTTTGCCAGATATTCGTGGTCGCGAACAAATTCTGAATGTGCATATGCGTAAAGTACCTATTTCTTCAGATGTTAAGGCCGATATTTTGGCGCGTGGTACACCAGGGTTTTCAGGTGCTGATTTAGCTAACTTGGTGAATGAAGCGGCATTGTTTGCCGCACGCCGCAATAAGCGCTTGGTAGAAATGATGGACTTTGAAGATGCGAAAGACAAAATCTTCATGGGTCCTGAGCGTAAATCCATGGTTATGCGTGAAGAAGAGCGTCGTAATACCGCTTATCACGAATCGGGTCATGCTGTGATCGCAAAATTGATGCCTAAGGCAGATCCAGTGCATAAAGTTACGATCATGCCACGTGGTTTTGCCCTTGGCTTGACGTGGCAGTTACCTGAGCACGATCAGATTAGCGGCTACAAGGACAAAATGTTGGAAGAGATTTCGATTTTGTTTGGCGGTCGTATTGCGGAAGAGATTTTTGTTGGCCAGATGTCGACAGGGGCCTCCAATGATTTCTCCCGTGCGACGAAGTTGGCGCGCTCGATGGTTACCCGTTTCGGTATGTCTGACAGCATGGGTGTTATGGTGTACGAAGACAACCAGCAAGAAGGTTATTTCGGCATGGCTTCAAAAACGATATCTGAAGCGACACAACAAAAGGTTGATGCTGAAATTCGTTCAATCCTTGATACGCAATACGCGCTTGCACGTCGATTGCTGGAAGAAAATCGAGACAAGGTAGAAGTCATGACCAAGGCTTTGCTGGACTGGGAAACGATTGATGCAGATCAAGTGAATGACATCATGAACGGCATTTCTCCTCGTCCACCAAAAATCGGGCAATCTACTGGCCGTTCAGCCTCTGATAATAGTTCTGGTGGCGTTTCACCAAATGCAACGGCACCGGCCTGATCAGGGCATGTTGTCGGTTTAAGTTTTTTTAAAAAAGGTGAGGATTTTTCCTCGCCTTTTATTTTTTATGACAGATTATTTCCAATGCGGGCGTTACCGCTACTCCTTCCGTAGCAATAACACGAAGCCTTTAGTGATGGGCATTCTGAATGTCACGCCTGATTCGTTTTCAGATGGCGGTCATTTCCTTGATCTTGATAGTGCATTGACCCGTGCAGAGCAAATGATCGAAGATGGTGTTGATATCATTGACATCGGAGGCGAATCAAGCCGTCCTGGATCAGTAGTGCTCCCCCTTGAAGAAGAGTTGCGACGCGTAATGCCGGTCATTTTCGCATTGCGTGACTGTGGTAAGCCACTTTCAATTGATACGTATAAGCCAGAAGTGATGATCGAGGCATTGTTGGCTGGCGTCGATATGATTAATGATATTAAAGGTTTTCGTTCAGAGGAATCAGTGGCTGCGGTAAAAGGTGCAGATGCCGCGTTGTGTGTGATGCACATGCAAAATCAACCAGTAAATATGCAACAACGCCCAAGCTATGACGATGTTAGTTCTGAAGTGATAGCGTTTTTGAGAGCGCGCGCAGAGGCTTTACTGGCAACTGGTATCGCTCGCCAAAGCCTATGCATCGATCCAGGATTTGGTTTTGGCAAATCTCTGGCGCATAATATTACTTTATTTAAAGACATCGCTAGATTAGAAACGGAATTGGATCTGCCTGTGCTGGTTGGTGTTTCGAGAAAAACGATGATTGGTGAGCTCACAGGAAGGCCTACTGAACGACGCTTAGCAGGTAGTCTTGCGGCGGCATTATCGGCTGCCACTTTGGGTGCAAAAATTATTCGTGTTCATGACGTCGCTGAGACCGTTGATGCTTTAAAAGTTTGGCAAGCAACGCTTGCCTGATATTAAAGAATGGGAAATTGAGAATTGAAAATGACAAGAAAATATTTTGGGACAGATGGAATTCGCGGCAAAGTTGGTGTTTCTCCTATCACGCCGGATTTTGTGATGCGCTTAGGTTACGCGGCCGGTAAGGTTCTCACGCAAACTGGTACGCCGGATGTAAAACGGCCAACTGTGTTGATTGGTAAAGACACACGAATATCAGGATACATGTTAGAAGCAGCATTGGAAGCAGGTTTTGCTGCCGCTGGTGTCGATGTGATGTTGTCTGGTCCGATGCCGACTCCAGCAGTCGCTTATTTGACGCGTGCGTTACGTTTATCAGCTGGCGTGGTGATTTCTGCTTCTCACAATCCTTATTACGACAATGGGATCAAATTTTTCTCTGCTCAAGGTAATAAGTTGCCTGACGATGTTGAATTGGCCATTGAAGCACAATTAGATTTGCCGATGGAGTGCGTTAGTTCAGACCACTTAGGTAAAGCGCAGCGCCTACGCGATGCAAATGGACGGTATATCGAATTTTGTAAGAGTACATTTCCATCTGAATTAGATTTGCGCGGTTTAAAAATTGTTGTCGATTGCGCCCATGGTGCTGCCTATGACATCGCGCCGCATGTATTTCATGAGCTTGGTGCTGAAGTCATTGCGATCGGAAATATGCCCACTGGTACCAATATTAATGACGAGGTAGGTGCCACAGCACCCGATGCATTAGCAATTGCTGTACGTGCGAATCATGCTGATTTAGGAATTGCCCTCGACGGTGATGCTGATCGTTTGATTATGGTTGATAGCCATGGAAAAATTTATAACGGTGACCAACTTTTGTACCTGATGGTCATGGACAGGCTTGCAATTGGCCCGGTACCAGGTGTGGTCGGTACCTTGATGACGAATATGGCCGTGGAAATTGCCCTCAAAAATTTAGGTGTCGGATTTGCTCGTGCCAAGGTTGGTGATCGTTATGTTTTGGAGCAATTGCGTGAACGTGATTGGACGTTAGGTGGGGAGGGCTCTGGACATTTATTATGCCTGGATAAACATTCGACCGGTGACGGTATAGTGTCAGCTTTGCAGGTTTTATCTGCCTTGCGCCGAAGCGGAAAATCCCTGGAAAATTGTTTTAGTGAATTGAATTTATTCCCGCAAGTGTTGTTGAATGTGCGCGTTGCTCCTGGATTTGATTGGCAAAAAAACGCCCAATTAGTGCAAGAAAAAGAAAAGGTCGATGCAGAACTTCAAGGCCGTGGTCGGGTGTTGATCCGTGCCTCCGGAACGGAGCCATTAGTACGTGTGATGGTTGAGGCTGACGACGGTGAACTTGCCAGTGCTTGCGCCAGACGTTTGGTTGCTTGTATAGAAAAAATTTAACACTTTACAGCCTTTGAAGTAAGACAATTCTTGAAACTAGGGCTGTAAACATGTAGTATTCAGCCTTCAGTTTTCGTGCCTTATCAGGGCGCGAAATATAACTGTCCATAGCTCAGTTGGATAGAGCACGAGCCTTCTAAGCTCGGGGTCGCAGGTTCGATTCCTGCTGGGCAGGCCACAGAATAAACAAAATGCCCAGAAGCTCGTTCTGGGCATTTTGTTTTTAAGACGTATATAACTGATACGTTATATCGGCAATGAATTTTTTTCTGAGCGTTTTAAAAATGTTCTCTACTCGCCAGGGTGATATTCCTTCTCCAGATTTTTCTTAATATCTGCGGGATAAAATAAGACTTCTTTAAACTCGCCTTTGCTATACATTTCTGCTTGATCGTCAAAGTGTTTGGAGAGTGGATTTCCGCTATTTCCACCAGCAAGTATGCTCTTGGCTTTCAAATGAGGCCCAAACTCGACTGCGGCAACAAAACTGTTGCCGCGATCACCATAAATACGTTTGGTTTTTTGTTGAGCGGACATCCCGAACGCGGCCAGAGAACCCCAATTGGCCGAGGTGAATGCGACCGGATAGCTGGCTTTATTGTCATCATATTGCTGTTGAATGTCGCCACTGATGCGTTGAAAACGATTGATATTGCCCCATGGTGTTTTCCAACTCCCAAAATCGTCGTTCAGCTTCTGAATCGCGCGCTGCAGAGAATCTAATCGTTCTTGCGGACTGATTTGATCCCTGATGTAGTTCAGCACCGGAATGTCCGCAGCGCGTGCTTTTTCTGCAGAGTTTTTGACCATATCTTGCGCCCAATAAATCGCCAGAGAGGTTGGAACTGAATCTATTGCGAAGCGTAAGTCCCACGATTGTAAGCAGGCAACTTGTTCTGCCAAGTCACTTTTTAGCTTGTTATCCTCGCTCATCGCATACGCTTGAAGTAAGGCCGGTATCAAAGGTTCAAAGGCTGTCAAATAACTATCGTAGGCTTTGGCGATCAAACGATCGATGCTGAGATTTTGAGCCCCTTCGAGTACGCGTAAAGCATGAATTCCACGTGCGTTCTCTGGCAAAGTCCACATATAGTGTGGGTAGTCTTGCTGAAGGGGACTGTTCGAATCTGGCGCACCCACGGCACCGGACACGGTAAATGGCCAATTATTCGTATTTTGTATCCAGCCTTTTTGTGGATTGAGTAAATGGATAGTATCTTTTACTTCATGCATGCCTCGCCATTCGGTCGCAGCAATGCTGCCATCCACCGGTTTGCGCCAGTCAAATCGCGGATCACGTTTTGGAATGAAATTGCCATGAAAATAGGCAATATTGCCCTTGTCATCCGCATAGACTGTATTATTGGACGAATTGGTACGCAATTGCATTATGCGATAAAAATCTTGGTAATCTTTGGTTTTAGTACGCCCGTACGATTGCATAAGGGCTTTTAAGGGTTCTTCCATCATTCTGATGCTGATCCATTTGCCATCTTGTGCACGAATGATGGGGCCATGATGGGTAAAGTAGGCATTGATGGTTTTACTTGCCATGCCGCTCGCCGTTTTATAGGGGAGAGTAATAGGGCGCATTATCACAGCACGTTCTTCATTCTCGTATTGATAAAAAAACTGGCCGTTTTTTTCAGTGATAGTTTCAAGGTATTCATCGATGACATCACCCCCGCCTGAGGTATGCATCCACCCCAGATGTTGATTGAAACCCTGATAAACAAAAAATTGTCCCCAAGTGACAGCACCATACGCATTTAAGCCTTGTTGGCTGACCATATGAACCTCTGGACGGAAATAGAATGAGGTGTGTGGATTGATCAGTAATAAAGCATGACCATTTGAGGTCAATTTGGGTGCGATAGCAAAACCATTTGAGCCTCGTGGTTCAGCATCGAAACCGTTATCATTTTGTGCGATTAGACTAGAGGAACCAGATCCGTAGAATTTTTCCAGGTTGTTGAGATTGATCTCTTCAATGTCGCCGCCAATACTGCCTTCACTAAATGTCAATGCCATCCAAGGTTCAAAATGGGCAATTAGCTTAGGTTTTACCTCTGGATGTTTATATAAGTAATAGTTCAATCCATCGGCAAATGACACCATCAGTTTTTTTAGCCAGGGCGGACTTTGTTGAAATTTTACTTGCATAGCCGCAGGTTGAATATACAGTTTCATGCGCAGATCACGCCATATTGCTGCTTCGCCTTCTACCTCAGCCAGTCGGCCCATTGCAATGATGTAGTTAAGCTCTATTCGATTAAAGTCGTCTTCGGCTTGCGCGTATAAAAGACCGAATACCGCGTCGGCATCGGTCTTTCCAAATACATGGGGAATACCCCACTTATCTCGCAGAATGGTGACGTGCTTTGCGCTCGCCAGCCAACGAGCTTGCTCAGAGGTTTTTGATCCCTCGGGTTGTTTGGACTCTCCCGCGAATGCCATACCAACCAAAAAGCAAGCGCTACCCGAACACGCTAAGAGAAAGTATCTAATTTTTTGGCGCAACGACATAGCGGGGCTCCTGATTAGGCTGGTGATGTGCGGCTGAGTTTTGCAGCATAAAGTGAGTTTGCAGGTAGAGGCAAGTGAAATTGATGCATAGACGATTTTAAACTTATTGCGGTAGCGACAGGAAAGGTATCACTGTACGTTGTGTACGTCGCTCGCATCAAACGTCATTCAGTACCTGAAATATCGCAATTGTTGACTTCCGAATATGCTAGTTGTCTACTGCAAAGCTCAAACAAGTGTTGCAACCTCTTATATTGTTAGTTCAGAGGTTTGGCGTACAGAGCAAATCGTGATGAACAAATAAACTTTGTCGTCCTTAATGTTTCTGCGGTCATCATGAAAAAAATCAATTCCAACGAGTTTCGTGTTGGCTACGAAGAAAAACTTAATCTCAAAACCAGACCCACCTTAAGTCAGCCAGTTTATGAAAATAGTTTGGAATATCAAGAAATTCTTAAACAGCACGTAACAGAGCTCAGCGAACAGCAAGAGTTGCTCTATGCTTCAAACCAATACGCTGTGCTGATGATCTTTCAGGCCATGGATGCGGCAGGGAAGGATGGTGTGATTAAACACGTCATGTCAGGGATAAATCCTCAGGGGTGTCAGGTTTTTAGCTACCAACACCCTAGCTTAGCTGAGTTACAGCATGATTTTCTTTGGCGAACAACACGTAATCTCCCAGAGCGAGGGCGTATCGGAATTTTTAATCGGTCCTATTACGAAGAAGTGTTGATTGTCAGGGTTCATCCGGAGATTTTGGACAGTGAAGGTTTAATCAATCAAAAAATCAAAGGAGAAAATATTTGGCTCAATCGATATCGTTCCATCATTGACCTTGAACGCCATCTTCATCTGAATGGGACGCGTATTATTAAATTCTTCCTTCATCTGTCTAAAGAAGAACAACGTAAGCGATTTTTAGAGCGCATAGATTCTCCTGATAAAAACTGGAAACTAAGTTTTGCCGATATTAAAGAACGTCAGTTTTGGAAGTCATATATGAGCGCGTTTGAAGAATGCATGAGCGCTACCAGTAGTCTTGATTCACCATGGTATATCGTTCCCGCTGATGACAAAGAAAATGCGAGGTTGATTGTGTCGCGCATTGTGCTTGATACTTTTCAGCGGCTCAATATGCACTACCCCGAGCCATCAGTGAAGCAAAAGCATGAGTTGCGGTTAATACGCGAAAAATTAATGAAGTAAAAGGTGATATTAGCTCCAGCTTCCTGGCGTGACTAAACAATGGCTTATGTGAGTTATCGCACTGAAATTAGCTCTTGATGATCGGACACTCTTCAAATGAATAAGTTGCAGTCAGGTGGAGATGAGCTATTTATTAGTCTTATTTGGCCACTCGATTGCATGATTTTTTCATTAACTTGTATAAATTTTTGTCCAAAGTAGCCAATGGAAATTAATGGTATTTCTCAATTTAAAACAAGCGAAGATGGGGTGTCTCAAGATCTCGTCAATTTCATCAACTCTGCAGAAATCCCCTTCATTATGAGTAACGTCCAAGAACGTATTACGCCCGAATCAGCTTGGGGTGCTTTGCAGCAGCATTATGAACAGCTGAACCGCAACGGCGAATTACAACTAAATTACTTGCTTAGAGATGATCCTCATCGTGCTCAAGTAATGTCTTTGGCAACTGGTCAATTGTATTTGGATTATTCAAAAAATCGCCTGACGACGGTGACGATCGATTTACTCATTTTGTTGGCACAAGAATGTGGACTTCAAGAAAAAATTCACACTATGTTTGCCGGAGGAATAATTAATCAAAGTGAGCACCGCGCTGCGTTACATACAGCATTGCGCTTACCTATTGGCGATTCAATTTATCTGGATAAGATAAATCTGCTTCCTCAGATACAGCAAAATCTAATGCAAATGCGCTTGCTGTCTGAAAAAATCAGAGAAGGGCGCATGGTTGGTTGTACTGGTCAGGTGATCAAAAATATTATCAATATTGGGATTGGCGGTTCTGATTTAGGACCCCTTATGGCTTTTGAAGCATTGCGCTTTTATAGCGATCGTGGTCTATGCTTTCGCTTCGTGTCAAATATTGATAGCAGTGATTTTATCGAAGCCGTCCGCGACCTTGATCCTGCCGAATGCTTATTTATTGTGTGCTCAAAGAGTTTTACCACGCCTGAAACACTCAGTAATGCGCATCTTGCCAGGACTTGGTGTATGGAAAAAATGCACCACCATGAGATGATCACGAAGCACTTTATTGCTGTTTCTGAAAATGAACATGGGGTTGCGGAATTTGGCATCGATATTTCGACGATGTTCATTTTATGGGATTGGGTTGGCGGGCGCTATTCCATCGATTCTGCTGTTGGATTATCCACCATGATCGCTATCGGTTCTGAAAATTTTCATGATTTATTGTGCGGTATGCATGATATGGATCAGCACTTTTTAAATACACCTTTGTTTGAGAATATGCCGGCGATACTAGGGCTGATTGCCATCTGGAATAATAATTTTTTAATGGCATCTAGTGTGGCAGTCTTGCCGTATTCGCACTATTTACAGCGCTTTCCAGCCTATCTGCAACAGTTGACGATGGAGAGTAATGGTAAGCATGTTGATGTGAACGGGAAAATGATAACAGTCCCGACTTGTCCTATTTATTGGGGGCAACCAGGAACAAACGGACAGCATTCGTTTTATCAATTGCTGCATCAGGGAACACCCGTTGTGGCCACCGACTTTATCGGTTTTTGTCAACCATTACACGATCATATGGCGCAACACGATATATTGATGGCGCAACACGATATATTGATGGCGAACTGTTTTGCACAAACAGAAGCACTTGCGTTCGGCCGTACTTTGGATGAGTTGGTACGATCAGGCATAGCGCCTGAGTTGGCAATTCAACAGGTATGTACAGGAAATCGCATGAGTAATACGATTTTAGCGGACACCTTAAGTCCGGCCAGCCTCGGTCAACTGATTGCCTTATACGAGCATAGTGTTTTTACCCAGGGGGCCATTTGGAATATAAATTCCTTTGACCAATGGGGTGTCGAACTAGGAAAAAAAGCGGCAAAGAAAATTGCATCTTTTTTGATACAAAAAGACCAGATTAGGCCGGATGAAATCGAACAATATGATTGTTCGACACAGGCACTAATGCTGCATTATCGTCATCGCAGAGACGTTTAGTATGTGGATACATCCACTTGCCGGAAAACCAGTTCCAGCGGATATGTTGGTCAATATTCCCCGTTTAATTTCTGCTTATTACACAGAACGGCCTGATATGTCAGTGCCTTCGCAGCGAGTCAAATTTGGTACATCAGGACACCGCGGAACATCACTTGCCCTGAGTTTTAACGAGTGGCACTTACTTGCAATAGCACAAGCTATTTGTGAATATCGGGCCGAACATGGCATTCATGGACCACTCTTTTTGGGTATTGATACCCATGCTTTGTCGATACCAGCGCAAGAGAGTGTATTGCAAGTGATGGTAGCAAACGAAGTGACGGTGATGCTTGCGCCGGCGGGGCAATATACACCAACCCCGGCTGTTTCACTCGCAATATTAGCCTTTAATCGTGGTCGAAAATCCGGCTTTGCAGACGGTATTATCATTACGCCATCGCATAATCCGCCAGAATTTGGTGGGCTTAAATATAACACCTGTCAGGGTGACGGTGCTGATTTACTTGCCACTCGTTGGATAGAGAAAAAGGCGAATGAGCACATTTTTCTTCACTTACATGGCGTAAAAAAAATCTTATTAAGCGAGTCCAGAAAAAGTATTTTTGTGCAGGAGTACGATTTTTTGGGGAACTACGTCGATGATCTGGCGAACGTCGTTGATATCACGTTAATACATCACGCTGCTTTTCATATTGGTGTTGATAATATGGGTGGGGCAGGCGTCCAATATTGGGAAAGAATTGCTGAGCAATATGAATTGAATCTTGACATTATGAATGCCGAAGTGGATGAACGGTTTGCGTTTATGACCTTGGATTGGGACGGCAAGATCAGAATGGATCCGTCTTCCGTCTATGCGATGCAAAATTTAATTCAACGCAAAGATGATTTCGACATCGCTTTTGCGTGCGACGCCGATCATGATCGACACGGCATAGTGACCCCAGATGTCGGACTGATGCAGTCCGATCACTATTTGGTGGTAGCAATCGATTATCTGTTTCAACACCGGCCTGCATGGGATAAAAATGCCATGATAGGTAAAAATATTGTCTGTACCATGATGATTGACCGTGTAGCGCAGCTTATGGGGCGCGACCTTTATGAAACGCCTGTCGGCTTCAAATGGTTCGGTGACCTGCTTTATCAAGGACGCTTAGGATTTGCAGGCGAGGAAAGTGCGGGCGCAACCTTATTACGGCGGGATGGCACGGTCTGGACGACGGATAAAGATGGCATCGTCATGGGATTACTTGCCGCAGAAATGATGGCTATTACTCGCATAACACCGAGCAAACAATACAAAAATCTTACGGATATCTTGGGACATTCTTCGTCCGGAAAGATAGAAGGTGTTGCTAGCACAGAACAGCGAGAATTCTTATCCTCACTCACATTTTCCCAATTGGCTTGTGAACAATTTGCAGGTGAATCTGCCATTCGTTCTATCACACAAGCACCTGGCAATCATCAAGCGATCAATGGCCTCAAAGTGATTACCCAAAATGCCTGGTTTGTCGTCCGTCCTTCCGGTACCGAAAGTCTCTACAAAATTTATGCTGAAAGCTTCCTGGGACGCTCTCATCTGCAAAGCTTATTGAACCAAGTTAAGGCGCTAGTCGACGATTTATTAGAGCGTGAAAGTGCCACACGGCATCCTGAATCAGATTGCGCCAGACCACCATCTCGGTTACATATTTAATCACGTCTTCAACCGCATATTCAACCGCATATTCCACCACCTACTCAACCTTGAATTTAAACCTTCAAGCTGGTGGACATCGTCTTGTCCTTCAATATGGACGTTAGCGTACAGATTGGTTCATGGAAAACATGTATATCTGACAGTTCGAAATAGCCAAACCTGAAGGGAATCTGCAATGAATCAAATGAGCTTGTCCCCGGAGATCCTTTACAACATCGATGCTTATTGGCGGGCTGCGAACTATTTATCAGTGGGACAAATTTATTTGTACGCCAATCCATTATTAAAACGACCATTATTGCTATCAGATGTCAAACGCATGCTGTTAGGGCATTGGGGGACAACGCCAGGGCAGAATTTTATTTATGCACACCTGAATCGGATCATTAAAAAATATGACCTCGATATGATCTATATTTCTGGCCCTGGACATGGTGGGCCAGCGGTGGTGGCAAATACCTATTTAGAAGGAACGTATAGCGAGATATATCCGCATATTACGCAAGATGAGGCGGGACTTCAAAAGCTGTTTTTACAGTTTTCTTTTCCTGGTGGTATTCCCAGCCATGCTTCACCGGAATGTCCTGGCTCGATTCATGAAGGTGGAGAATTAGGTTATTCCTTGAGCCATGCATTTGGCGCAGTGTTGGATCATCCTGATCTCATGGTGGCCTGCGTCATTGGTGATGGTGAAGCCGAAACCGGACCGCTGGCGACAGCGTGGCATTCCAATAAATTTCTTAATTTGGTCCACGATGGCGTGGTTCTGCCCATTTTGCATTTAAACGGCTACAAGATTTCCAATCCCAGTATATTGGCGCGAATTCCTCGCGTTGAATTGGAGCAACTCTTGCAGGGGTACGGTTGGTCGCCGTATTTCGTGGAAGAGGACATTCCAGAATTAATGCATGAGACGATGGCAAGTGTGCTTGATACCGTGATCGAAAAAATCCAAGCCATTCAGTATGAGGCGCGCACCATGGGTGAATTGCAGCGCCCGCGCTGGCCGATGATCGTTTTATGTTCACCCAAAGGCTGGACGGGACCAAAAGTGGTCGACGGACAGCAAATTGAAGGTACATTTCACGCTCACCAAGTACCGTTACAGGTTTCAGTCAGCGCACCACCTGAACATCTGAAAATGTTAGAAGACTGGTTGCTGAGCTATCGGCCGCAAGAATTATTTGATATGACCGGGAGATTGTTTCCTGAGTTGGCTGCTATGGCACCGACGGGCAATAGGCGTATGGGGGCGAATCCGCATGCGAATGGTGGCTTGTTGCTCAAAGACTTGGTGTTGCCAAATTTTCGTGAATATGCTGAAACGCTGAGCCAACACGGTATGCAAGGCATTGGCGATATGCATGTATTAGGCACCTTTCTGCGTGACATTTTAGTGGCTAATATGACGCAAAGTAATTTCAGATTATTTGGTCCAGATGAAACATTATCCAATGGGCTAGGGGATGTTTTTCAAGCTACATCCAGGCAATGGAATGCCAAAGTGTTGCCTGGCGACGAATTTCTCGCGAAAGATGGCATGGTGTTGGATAGTATGTTGAGTGAGCATCAATGCGAAGGTTGGCTGGAGGGTTACCTGCTTACGGGGCGGCATGGCGTATTTACCTGCTATGAGGCATTTATTCATATCATTGACAGCATGTTCAACCAACACGCTAAATGGCTGAAGGTTGCAGCGCAATTGTCGTGGCGAGAAAAAATCGCGTCGTTGAATATTATTTTGACCTCGCATGTATGGCGTCAGGATCACAATGGTTTTAGCCATCAAGATCCGGGATTTATTGACTATGTCACCAACAAAAAAGCATCGATCATCCGCGTTTATTTGCCTCCGGATGCGAATTGCTTATTGTCCGTGATGGATCATTGTCTACGTAGCCGGCATTATGTCAACGTCGTCGTCGCGGGCAAACATCCAGCGCCGCAATGGTTAAGCATCGAAGCGGCAGTCACTCATTGTACTCAAGGCATCGGTATTTGGGATTGGGCGAGCAATGATCAGGGAGATACGCCTGATGTCGTGATGGCATGTTGTGGCGATGTGCCAACCTTGGAAACCTTGGCGGCGATCTCAATCCTTCGTGAGCATTTACCATTACTAAAAATTCGCTGCATCAATGTCGTTGATTTGATGCGATTGCAGCCATCGGCGGAAAATCCTCATGGCCTCTCTGATGCAGAGTTCGATATTTTATTCACCACGCATCAACCCGT
Source organism: Undibacterium sp. SXout20W (assembly GCF_049340285.1). Classification (NCBI taxonomy): domain Bacteria; kingdom Pseudomonadati; phylum Pseudomonadota; class Betaproteobacteria; order Burkholderiales; family Oxalobacteraceae; genus Undibacterium; species Undibacterium sp. SXout20W. The sequence continues at coordinate 64,131 of NZ_JBMPPH010000020.1, forward strand.
GATCTTCGCTTTCCATTCTTATCCTTGGTTGATTCATCGTCTCACTTACGACCGGATCAACCAAAGGAATATCCATGTTCACGGCTATCAGGAAGAGGGGACGATTACAACGCAATTTGATATGACTGTGCTCAATGAATTAGATCGCTTTCATTTGGTGATGGATGTTATCGATCATCTTTCGCAAGCGTCTGAAAAGAGTCGAGATCTGAAGCAATTGCTGGAGCGAAAATTAGTAGAGCATGTCCGATACATTCGTCAATATGGGGAGGATATGCCAGAAATACGTAATTGGACTTGGGCTAGGCACACCGAGATTTCCCCTGGGAATTAAATGATGAGCAAGATTGAAGAGCTGGAGCTGCAGGCATACAAGAATAATATTACCTCTGATGTAGCGGCATTATTAGACAAATACCGGGCCATATTTACTTGGAATATTCCTGAGGTTGATATTCATTATGTTGAAAAATTAGTACTCGATGAAATAGCAAAAACTGTGGAGCAACTGACGTCCGATCTGAAGCACGACGAATAATAGAAGAGGTAGATTTATGTTGAAACAATCAATGCTTAAAACAGTGCAGCATTTATTTGAAGGGCATAAGGGTATTTTGGCAATGGATGAAAGCAATGTTACTTGCAATCTGCGCTTTTCTCAGCTCGATATTCCGCAAAATGAGGAGCATCGGCGACTTTGGCGTGAGTTAATTATTACAACGCCAGGTTTGAATGAATCGATAGGTGGCGTGATTCTTTTCGATGAAACTGTTCATCAGCATCAACTGGATGGTACCGCCTTTTTAGACTTATTACGTAAAGCGGGGATTTTATTTGGGATTAAAGTTGACCAGGGGATTCAACCTCTGGCATTACATCCCTTAGAGAAAATCACCCATGGTCTTGATGATTTGCGTGAACGCTTACACCGTTATGTCGCACTTGGTGCCGTATTTGCAAAATGGCGTGCCACAGTAACCATAGGTGATGAACTTCCAACTTCAGCGGCAATAAGTGCCAATGCACATTCGTTAGCCCGCTATGCTGCATTGTGTCAGGAGCTAGGGTTGGTGCCCGTTGTTGAGCCTGAAGTTTTAATGTCTGGCTCACACACAATCGAACGATGTCAGAGTGTCACAAAGGCATTTTTGGCCGCTGTATTTGAACAGCTCAATCAGCAGGGTGTCGAACTAGAAACGATGATTTTAAAACCTAATATGGTTTTACCCGGTGCGGCATGTGGGGATCAGTCCAGCGATACTGAGATAGCGATGAAAACCTTAGATTGTTTGCTTCATACGGTGCCTGCGGCGGTACCAGCGATCGCCTTCCTTTCTGGTGGTCAGTTTTCAAATCAGGCATCGTCTCGCCTCAATGCCATAAACCTTCTCGCCCAACAGGAGCGAGGATCTGAGCGGGAAAAAGAAATTCCATGGACATTGGCATTTTCCTTTTCCAGGGCAATACAATCGTCCGCAATGACATTGTGGCGCGGATTTCCCGGACAAGTCTCCATCGCACAAAACGCTATTTTGCAGCATGTACAGAATAATCAACTCGCGCGCAGAGGGCTTTATATCGAACCGTCACCGGCATCAATTGACTCAATGGCAACGCCAACATCAACGGCAACTTTCGTATGACGGTCGCTCAACCATTACGTATCTTTGTCATTCGACATGGCCAGACTGCTTGGACAGCGTCTGGACAATACACTGGCACAACGGATATTTTGCTTTCACCAAAAGGAAAAATAGAAGCGCAAGGCTTACGGCAAAGTCTGCGCAAATACGTCTTCTCTGCAATTTTTTGTAGCCCAATGAGAAGGGCGCGTCAAACTTGCACTTTGGCAGGTTTGGCGACGCATGCAATTGTTCGTGATGATCTTGCAGAATGGAACAATGGTTGTGATGAAGGCTATACCCCAGAACAAATTCAACTTGCTCGCCCGGGCTGGCGTTTTTTTAGAGACGGCCCTGATGGTGGTGAAACCTTAGAGCAAATAGAACATAGAGCAGACCGCTGCTTGGCTGACTTTAGCGGTATGGAAGGTAACATCGCCGTGTTTTCGCATGCCCATTTTTGTCGGGTATTGGCCGCAAGATGGATTCACTGTTCAGTCAGTGACGCACAACATTTTTTGTTGGATACCGCGTCTTTCGGTATTTTAAGTTACGCACACAATGATCCAACACAGACTGCGATTGCAATGTGGAATTCAGCTGCTTTAGAACGACGTCTGTTGTAGATGCCGTGGGCTAACACCTGGTTTAATATTTGAAATCAATTCGATCGTAATAGAGAGAAAAACTTCATCTGCTGTAATTGGTCAGATGAAGTTTTTTTAACTCAGGATGCAGTTTAACGTGCCCCTTTGAAGTGCTTTTGGCCATCATTTTTGTGACGGCCGATTACTTCTTCTTGTTCGCTTTTTTCTTGCAACGACTTAATGCCAGATTTTCGCTGCGATGAAAGGATCTTTTTATCGTCCTTTTTTTTGCTGATCGTCAGAATTTCACGTTTTAGGGAATCAATGTCTTCATCGACTGAATAGTGCTTGGCTGATCCCTTGAGGAGACGCGGAATTGGTTTGCTATAATCAGTTGCTTTGTTTGTGTTTGAAATGCTCATCATATTCTCGATATAGTGGCTATGCTCAACTTGGGCAGGTGCGCAAAAAACGTGAGAAACGGCACGTTCTTTTTTACGCAAAATAAAAATTACATCGTAATTCGGATTTTATCTTTCACGTGCTTAACGCCGGGCGCATTCCATGCTGCTTGCGTAGCCAGATCACGTTCTACCCAGCTATGTGTAGATCCAGCAAGGGTGACCGTGTTACCGTCAACATGAACAGTGATATTGGCACTTTCTGTTTTTGCCAGACGCTTTAACGCTGCTTCAATATCGGTCTGAACTACTTGCGCCGCAATTGAAGGAGTTAAATTGACGTCATTGCTGACGCCAGTGACACCCATTAAGTGACGAACAGTATCTGCCGCAGCATTACGTTGATATTCCCATTCGACGTTGCCAGTCAAGGTTACCCATCCACCTTCAACCATGACCTTGATGCTATCTTGTGGAAGATACGATGCCCACGAAAGAACATTGGCTACCGTCCGTGCAATATCTGCGTCGTCTCGTTTGCTTGAACCAGGAAGTTCCACATCAATTTCAATCGCCATAGCATCAACGCCAACAACGCGTCTTGCTGCCCGCTCAGCATTCCATTTTTCGACGAAGCTACCAACATGACCGGATAGCGTGACAACACCATCTTTTACTTCGACACCAATGTTATTCGAAGGAAGAGAAGGATCCCAGTTAAGTTCCGCGATTACGTCCCGTTTTAAGTCAGTGGATGTTTTCATTAAAATACTCCTTGATGGATAGAATATTTATTCTTAAATTTCTCCTCTTTTCTGTATGTACGTTGCCACTCTTTGATTGCTGTTTTTTGATTGTGTGTGTTGCCGAACAGATCACGAAATGCGCCTATTTTATAAGTGATCTAAGGCCGCTAAAGAAATGGCGGATCGCTGATCAATGTTTAAAACAGGGATGAATAAAATGAAAAAAGCACCGTATGTCGTCGGTTTGATAGTCGCTGGAAATCTAATGATGGCGCCGCTGTGCATGGCACAAGTTGCGGGGTCGACCACTTTGTTGGGCGTTACCGTCGTCGAGTCTCGTCAGGTAGCGATGGGGTGGAGTGTGAAGAAAAGCATTTTTGGCCGCGACGTGTTTAATGATGCCGGCATCAATGTCGGTAAGGTTGAGGATGTCATTATTTCGCCTGAGAAAAGTGTCTCTTATGTCATTCTCAACGTCGGTGGGTTTATCGGTATTGGCGGTCATAACGTGGCCATTCCCATTTCACAGATCGTAGAGCAAAGTGGCAAATTGATTTTGCCTGGTGCGACTAAGGAATCGATTATTAACTTACCTCAGTTTGATTACGCCATTGACACCGCCAAACGAGATGCCTTCATTGCAAGAGCAGATAAAGACTTAGCTAGCGCGAAAGAAAAGGGTGTTGAGCTGCAAAAAAAATCAGCGGCACTAAATGGCGAAGCGAAAGTTAAGCTAGATAAGCAGTATGCAGCTTTGCAAGAACTCATTCAGACAACAGAGAAAAAACTCAACGAAATGAAACGAGCCGGTGCTGCAAGATGGCAAGAATTTGAAAACGATTTGAATGCAGATTTAGCGCATCTGAAATTAACGTTGTCGAATTTGAGTATTTAAGACATCTGGCTCCACTAATTACGCTCAGTTTGAACGTTCCGTAACAACGGATGAATTTATTCACGAAAGCTTCGTATGAGTTATGCAAACTTCATGGTGAATCTGGAACTTGGTCTGGATAACCATAACCTGATGAATATCGCTGGACAATTGGCTGAAGTTTTTGAAGCCAATATCATCGGTATTGTCGGCTGCTGTCCCATGATCATGCCGTATGGTGATGGTTATATCAATGGTGATTTAATGAAGGAAGAGTTGGATCAGTCGCAAGCCGAGATTGTTGCACTAGAGGCTGAATTTCGTAAGTCACTACGAGCAAGAGCCAATCATCTTGAATGGCGTTCATCAACTATTTGTTCATCGATCGCTGATTTTGTCGCAACTGAAGCATCCAGCGCTGATGTACTTATTGTTACCGCCTCGGAGCACATAGAATCCGGGACTACACGGCATATGAATAACGGTGACGTACTGTTGCAATTGGGACGCCCAATGTTGCTCGTCCCTAAGGATTACCGCCAATTACACTTACAAACGATTATGATCGCCTGGAAAGACACGATGGAATCCCGGCGTGCCGTCTACGATTCATTGCCACTGCTTAGATATGCCAGCAAAGTATTTTTGATGGAAATAACGTCGAAGGAAGAACAAGCGTTAGTTCAAGCTCGGCACCAATTAGTGATTGAATGGCTGGCGATACATCAAATTAAAGCGACTTCTCTGGTCATCGTTGGTGATGGCGATGAAGCCGAAAAATTGAAGTCAACAGCATTAGAAATGAACGTCGATTTATTGGTCGCGGGTGCCTACGGTCATAGTCGCTTAAGAGAGTGGGTAATTGGTGGTATGACCAGAGAAATAATGTGTTCACAAATTTATTGTTCCTTGATCTCACATTAATCGGTAACTCTTTTATTCGCTTGATTTGATAATCAAATATCTTTCACATATTTAGAAAGTTCGCTATGCATATCGCAAAAAAAATTGAAATTAATAAGCAATCTATTCGTCTCGCCGCAAAAAACATTGACGACGGTGCAGTCACAGCGGGCTACAAAGCTGATAGGGACGATGTCATCAAGATGCTCAATGAGGCCTTAGCAACTGAGCTGGTGTGTATGCTGCGCTATCTACGCCATTATTACACTGCCGTTGGACTGCATAACAGACCGGTGAAAGCTGAATTCTTGCAACACGCTCTGGACGAGCAAGACCATGCGTATGAACTTGCGGAGCGCATTGTGCAACTGAACGGTAAACCAGATTTTAATCCTGAAACTTTATTGTTGCGTAGTCATGCTGAATACAATGAATCCAATAACATTCATGACATGATCAAATCAAATTTGGTTTCCGAACGTATTGCGATTGAGACCTATCGCCAGATGATAGAAAATTTGGCAGATACCGACCCAACAACTAAAAACATGTTGATTGGTATTATGACGACAGAAGAAGAGCATGCGGATGATATGCGAGACTTGCTATCTTGATTTCGCATATCGACCGGATTGATTGCGTGTCATGTTGTAGCTTTTTTCCATGATTCTTTTCGCCTACTGTCGTTCATGCTTGTTAGCAAAAGGACAGAATTCTTTGATCCTCTATCTTGTTGGAAGATTCTCTGTTTTTATGGGGCGCAGCCACGTTAACTGCCTGCGCGCTTCTCCTCGCTAATCGGCCATTGATCAGAGCTTTACAAGTAGGTATCAGCGATCAGAACAGATCAGAACAGATCAGAAATTTCATCAAAAATGTCAGTAGGAATATGACGGTTTTGTGAAAATGCGTCGATTTTTTTTACAGAAAATAGATTATATCTTTGTCATCAAAATGTCATAAAAAGACAAGTCCTTGTTTTGCAATCATAAATACTTAAGTTGAGTTCGATGGCATCTTTGTTGCTTATGGACACAGTGCTTCCTTAACTTTATTCCATTTTTATGAAATCAAAACTCTCAACTGTCGCTCTTTCTTCGATTGCATTACTAGCCGCTTCACCTAGCGTCTGGGCAACACAATTTCAAGGTTTTCAGGCTGGTAATCTGGTGATTAGTACTGTTACTAATCAAGCGCCTGGCTTTCAGAATTCTGGCCTTGACACGGCGTCTTCCATAACGCTCATGCAATTTGCGCTAGGCGCGGGCGGTACATCTTTGACTGCGAATGGCAGCCTGGTATTACCACAAGTAGCCAGCGGTAAAAATTCTGCCATTTCTGGCGAATATGGCTCTGCCTCCGAAGGCATCTTGCAGAGGTCTGTCAATGGTCAATATCTTACGATCATGGGTTATGGGGTGAACGCTGCAGCATTCAACGCCGCTGCAGCAAATAATGGTAGTACCCCATCCGCCTACGGTACGATGGCATTAGGGCAGACTAATAGTGTCGCAACTGGCTCTAACATATTTGTACCCCGCGTAGTGGGTTTGATTAATGCAAGTGGAAATGTCGATACCACGACAGCATTGACCGGTGTGTTTAATGGCAATAATCCACGCAGTGCTGCGACAGTTGATGGTAGCTCGTTCTATATTTCAGGACAATCTGGTAATAAAACTGATAATACTCAAGGCGTATTTTACGCAGGCAAGGGTTCGACAACGGCGACGCCGATAGATACCAGTACCGATACACGTGTAATTTCTCTCGTTAATAACGGTAAAGGTAATATGCTTTACGTTTCACGAGACTACAATCCACCAGGCGGCGGTGGTCAAAACTTTACCAATGTTAGTTCGCTCACTAATACGACTGGTGGTCTGCCAACCAACTCTACAGGATTGATCACCACCCATATTACGCCGCCAGCCAGTGCAAATTCTGTCGGAGGAAATAATGGATCTATTACGGTCAACACTGGCAATCAAAACGGCGTAAATAACTCACGCCTCGGTAAATTCGTTTATCTGAGTCCTGAGCAATATTATTTTGCTGCAGCAAATGTGTTGTATGTTGCTGATAGCGGTGCGCCTAAGAACGGTAGCGCAGGTGCCGCTGCGTTGGGTGAAGGTGGTCTGCAAAAATGGGTCAATAGCAAAGCTGATGGAAGTGGTACCTGGACACTTGCTTATGACTTGGTGAATGGTCTGAATTTGGTGAATAACGCCACTGCGAATTCTAATACTCCTACTGCAGCAGGTGTAACTGGTCTGTTTGGCTTGACCGGCGTTGTCGTTGGTGGTCAGGCCGAATTATTTGCCACCAGCTATGGTCTCAACGAATTATCGCCCAGCTTTCTGTATGAAATCACAGATACACTGAGCAATACGACCATTGCGAGCGCTTCTAACGAAAAATTTACTACGCTTATTAGTTCCGCAGCACTTAATGGTGCCGATATTCGCGGCGTTGCGTTTTCGCCAGTACCCGAGCCAGAATCGTTTGCGCTTTTCGCGTTGGGGTTGGCTGGTTTAGCATTTGTTCGTCGTAAAGCGTTCAAGCGGTAGTCGCATTTTATCTTCTAAGGAAGCCGGTTATGAACCGGCTTTTTTGTTTCCAAAATAGAGTACATAGAAGTCATCGTTGGATCTAAGTGCAAGCGCAGGTAAATTTACCACGGTCATCGCTTCTTACAGAGATCGGCGGGTTACCTCGTACAACGGTAAGGTTGCCGATAATAGTGCTTTAGTGCGATCATAAATCATTGGCGGATTCAATTTCGAAGTGCAACCACATGTTGATGCGATTGTAACTGCTTCATAAATACTTGGTGCGGCGTTTTGAAGCCGAGACATTTTCTGGGACGATGATTTAAGCTGTTCATCGCCCA
>NZ_JBMPPH010000021.1:0-72056 GCF_049340285.1 Undibacterium sp. SXout20W
CTTGGGTAAGATGTGTGTATGTCATTTCGGGCAACTTTGACTTGGAGGTCTGGAAGGCCGGATGCTACTGCATCTTCCCACCTTTAACCATTTATCTTCAGTTGCACTTCATAGTTGAACTCGCGCATCTTTTCTTGCTTAGGCTTTTTAACTTTACATCGAATGCTCGCTATCGATTTTTTCCAAACGCCTCGCCTTTATTCCAGACTGGTATCGCTTTACCATTAGCAATCTCATAGCCAAGATTTAAAGTAAATTCTGCCTGCTGTTGCATGCCGCTCAAATCCCAATCTGCATGGTATTTATCGCGTTCTGTATGGTAGTCATTTTTAAAACCCAACATTTTGGCACTGGCATCCGTCGGGCTTTGTTGGATAAAATCAAAATGCCCATCCCCGGAAAATACGGCTGAACCAACATTAAAGGCAGGAACACCAGCACGAGCGAAGTTAAAATGATCTGCACGGAAAAATGCGCCACCAAGATCTGGCGCAGCTGATGCAATTTGTAAGCCCATTGCTTTGGCTACCTTGAGCGCGCTTGCATGCAAGCTACTCCGTTGACTGCCTTCAATCCCGATATCACGCGTTTTTCCAACGAAATTCATGCTATCCAAATTAAGATCTGCAGCAGTTTTCGCGAGCGGCCAAGGCGGATTATTCACATAAGCTGCGCTACCCAATAAATATTGTTCCTCAGCTGCCGGCCACAAGAATATTTGCGTACGCTTAGCTGGATGTGACACAGCAAATTGCGCCATCGCCAATAATGCCGCCGACCCTGATGCATTATCCACAGCACCATTCCAGATATGTTGCGTGCCATCTGCTTGTGTTTCAATACCAAGATGATCCCAATGCGCAGAATAGACGACTGCTTGCGTTTTCAATTTGGCATCCGTTCCTGGCACCATTCCCAGTACATTAAATTGCTCGACCTGGCGCACCTGACTTTTTAATTTGACGTGCGCGGTTGCATTGAGCGTGACTGGCGCAAATTCACGTGTTTCAGCGAGAGCGCGTAACTGATCAAGATTAACACCAGCGCGATTAAAAAGTTGCTGCGTGACGTTTTCTTGCATCCAGCCTTCAAATGCATTGCCATTATTAGCAAGACTAAACCGCTCATGACTAAAACTGGTTCGTGGCACGTTCCAGGCATACGTTGCTGACGGTGTCGTGTGTATCAGCAGTACACCCGCCGCACCTTGCCTCACCGCTTCTTCAAACTTGTAAGTCCAACGACCATAATAAGTCAGTGCTTTGCCATCGAATCGGTTTGGTTCTTGTGCGGTCGGTTGTGGATCATTCACCACCATGATCAATAACTTACCTTTGAGATCCATCCCTTTAAAATCATCCCAGCGTTCTTCCGGCGCGCGGACACCATAGCCAACAAAAACGACTGGCGCGTCGAAAGCAACATCAGACTTGCCGCCAGATGAACCATAGACGATGTCAGTTCCCAATTGCGGTGTGAAGGTCTGACCGTTGATGTCAAAACTGACAGTGCTGTCAGGCATGGTTTTACTTCCAACAATGCGCACCGATTGCCGAAACCCCGAAACCTGATCAGACGGAAGCGGCTGCAAACCGATAATAGCAAGCTGCGTTTCAAAATAACGCACTGCCAAATCTCCCCCGCGCTGACCCGTACCTCGCCCCTCCAGAAGATCATCGGACAAAAAGCCAAGATGCGCACGTAAAGCAGGCTCACTGATTTGCGCTATCGGCTTTTGCTGCGCCATAACGAGCGTGGAGGCAAGGCCCAGGACAATGCCGAGCCCAACCCTGTATTGCTTGAAAAAATTATAAGTTATTTTTGACATAGGGAGCCTGAATGAAATTTAGAAGCGGGAGATGTAGAAATGGGAGATTTATAGACGCGAAATTTAGAAACGGGCGATTTAAAAACGAGAGATTTAATCAAAGAAAATGAGCTTCAATTGTAGCTTGAAATTTTACGTACGATCATTTGCGCGTCATGGAAGCAGTACAATGATAGAAAAATTGATGTAACGAACCACACTTGGCGATTAGAAGCCGGATTGGTTCAAAAGGTGGCTGCCTGAAGTGACGGCCTGAGGTGACAGGCTAAGATTGGATTAAATGTGAGATTTATCTTTACAGTACCTGATCCAGTGACTTATGTAATTACTAGGGCGGTTGCAACTCGCCAAGTCGCGTCAGATGCGTTAACGACACAGGATTCCCTCCTACAGACTCTGGATAACGCATATTATGACCTGCAACAATCTATGCGCATTTAGTCTGGGTTAGCGAACGCAAACCTACGTACAATATCATCAAAAATCATCGACAAGATACGAGTGATTGAACTAACGATCATCGTTATTTATCATCCTTATTTATCATCATTATCCGTTTTATTTACCCATTAATTTATGCTGACATCGACCAAAATAAAGATCTCACTTTTCGTTCTACTTATCGCCATTAGCAGTTTGATCTACGGCGGCCCGTGGGTTTTGTACTATTGGGGTTTAGAGGGAGTCAGCGGCAAACCTGCGCTGCCGAGAGTGATTGGCAGCAACGAGCAACTGCAAGCATTGTGGGAAAAGGCGGGATGTGAAGGTTCGCCTGTTTTGGTCGAATCAGATCCGCAGTCGTATATTTTTTCCGCTGCGACCATGGAAGCACCGCCTCCGGCAATGATTTTTGCTTGGCGCATTGCTGCCGCTTATCAGCATGATCACCAATTACGCGATGGTGCAAGCTGGCAGCAATTATCTGGTAGTGCATTGGTAATTTGGCTGACACGTCATTGGACGATAGAACAGATTTTATCCAAGACATTAGAATTAGATGCAAAAACGAAAGTAAGTGCGCATCCATAAAAAATCTGGCATCCGCTCTATACAAGCATGGATGCCAGAAATCTTAAACTAACAAATTTACAAGCAAAATTCAGGGAACTTATGCAAGTTTTTTGGCGACTGTTGCAATACGGTGTCCAAACAATTTGGCTGTTTCTAAATCGCCTGGTAATGGTCCTTCTTCTGGTGAAGAATCGGATGGTGATTGAGTCATCAGACCACTAGAGCTACCGATAAAGTTAATGTCATTGCGCTGAGCTGCTTTACTATTCGATGGCATCAAACCTGTACCAACCCAGATCATCCCATGTTGCTGTGACAAAGTGAACAAATAATGCAGTGTCGACAGTTTGTCGCCGTTCATGGTTGCCGAATTAGTAAAGCCAGCGGCGATTTTATCTTTCCAGACTTGGGTGTACCAAGGCTTGGATGTTGCGTCAGCAAATTTCTTAAACTGCCAGGACACGGTGCCCATGTAAGTTGGTGAACCAAATACAATGGCTTGTGCCGCTGCTAATGATGCCCATTGTTCATCCGTAATATTGCCGTCTTTATCAATCAAAATCAGTTCTGCTTCCGCGCCCGCCGATGTCACGCCTGCTTGCACGGCTTCGGCGGCTTTGGTGGTATGTCCATAGCCTGAGTGGTACACAATCGCTACTTTAGTCATGTTCTGCTCCTGGGTAATAGGTTTATCAAAAATTAAAATCAGCACTGAATATCAATGTTCGTCCTGCTATTATTGCGGCAGATCAAAAACCAAAACTTCTACCTGTTTGCCTGCACTTAACTTCAACAACGTTTCATTTTGTAATTTCATGGCATCGCCCGCTTTGAGCTCGATACCGTTCACGGTCAGCTCACCCCGCGCCAGATGCACATACGTCAGGCGATCGGTATGCAGGGTCATTTCTTGCTGCTGATCACCGTCGAATAAGCCGATCAACAATCGTGCATTCTGTCGAATTTTGATCGATCCTTCGGCTCCATCGCCAGAGGCAACCAGACATAATTTACCCTCTTTATCGGCACGGCTGAATTCTTTTTCTTCATAAAGAGGCGGCAGATTCAAACCATCCGGTTGTATCCAAATTTGCAATAACTGCGTATGTTCAGTGCTGGATGGGTTAAATTCTGAATGACGCACGCCTGTTCCTGCACTCATGTACTGGACATTGCCAGGACGTATCGTACTGCCATTGTTCATGCTATCTTTGTGCGCTATCGCGCCTTCCAGAACATAGGTGATAATTTCCATGTCTTTGTGCGGATGCGTGCCAAATCCCATCGCAGGTGCAATCCAATCATCATTGATTACGCGCAGTGGACCAAAACCCATGTGCTGTGGATCATAATACTCAGCAAATGAAAAACTATGGAAAGATTTGAGCCAACCGTGATTCGCAGGACCGCGGTCTTGAGACAATCTAAGGGTAATCATATTCGCTCCAATTCAGTTTATTTGATGAATGTACCCACTATATACAAGGACAAGATCCAATATAAGGGTAAAATTTCATACAAATCATTCAAAAATTTTGAACAATAATGAATATCACCCTTGAAGCACTGCAAATTCTCGATGCGATTGACCGTAAAGGAAGCTTTGCGGCAGCAGCGATGGCCTTGGATAAAGTGCCCTCTGCCATTACCTACAGCATCCGAAAACTGGAGGAAGATCTCGATGTCTTGCTCTATGACCGCCGTGGTCATCGCGCCAAGCTCACGCCTGCTGGCACCGAACTCTTATCGCAGGGACGACATTTGCTCAATGCGGCGCAAGAACTCGAAAATCGCGTCAAACGAACAGCGACAGGCTGGGAATCAGAGCTCAGAATTGTCCTCGATGGCATCATCCAGTTTGATCACTTACTCCCCTTAATCAAAGAATTTGAACAACAAAATTGTGGTACGCGATTACGATTTTCTCAAGAAATTTTATCGGGTGTCTGGGAGTCAATGATGACTGGACGTGCCGATCTGGCTATCGGCGCAGCGTATGACGGTCCGGATACGATTCGTATGCAAGGCGACTTACAAACCCGTGTGCTAGGTGCCATCGATTGGGTTTTCGCGGTCGCCCCGGATCATCCACTGGCACGGGCTGACGAACCCCTCAGTACGGAATTGATACAGCAATACCGCGCCATTGCCATTGGAGACACCGGACGAAGTCTGCCTACCATGACCGCGGGATTGCTGAATGGGCAAGATACCCTGACCGTACCCTCAGTCGAAGCGAAACTCGCCGCCCAGTTATCGGGCTTGGGATGTGGCCATCTCCCCCGCGCGATAGCTACCCGCTATTTGCAATCCCATCAGTTGATTGAAAAGCGCACAGATCATCAACGTCCGACAGAAACCTGTTGCTACGTCTGGCGGCAAACCAACAAAGGCAAGGCACTGCATTGGTTTTTACAAAAACTCAAAGAACCCGTTGTACATAGTATGTTGCTTGGAAATAACTCACATGCATAAACCCATTTATCGGGGCCGCTTCGCGCCCTCGCCGACGGGCCCTTTACATCAAGGTTCACTCGTCGCCGCCATGGCCAGTTATCTCGATGCGAAAGCCCATGATGGGCTATGGTTTGTCCGTATCGAAGATCTGGATTTCGACCGTAATGTCCAAGGTGCTGACACCCATATTCTGCACTCATTACAGCGCTGCGGCATGCAGTGGGACGGCGAAGTCACGTGGCAAAGCCAGCGCCAGTCACTCTACCAGCAGGCAATTGAACGCCTTGCCGATCAGGTTTATCCTTGTGGGTGTTCTCGCAAAGAAATTGCCGACTCCCGCCTTCGTCGAGGCGAACCAGTCAGCCAAATTTACCCCGGTACCTGTCGCGAAGGTTTAACCGCAGGAAAAGCACCACGCGCATGGCGCCTCCGCTTACCCCAACCGCATCACGTTGTTCATTTTGAAGATCGCTACCTCGGTCCACAACAACAGGACATCAGCACCGAGGCGGGCGATTTTATCCTCAAGCGCGCCGATGGCTTTTGGGCATATCAACTTGCTGTTGTTGTTGATGATGCAGAACAAGGGATGACCGATATCGTCCGTGGTGCCGATCTGCTCGACTCCACTGCACGGCAGATTTATCTTCAGCAGGTCTTGGGCTTGCCGGGCGTGCGGTACCTGCACGTGCCGGTGGTCAACAACGATCTCGGCGAAAAACTCTCCAAGCAAACAGGGGCGTTAGCTTTTGATCGTGGCGACAATGATCTACTGCACGATGCTTTGCTCCCAGCCGCGCATTTTCTGCAATTGCCAGTGAGCACCCATTGCACGACGATCAGCGATTTTTGGAGAGAGGCGACGACGCTTTGGCGTCAAAAGAGGCTTTAACGCGCGATCAAGATCACATAATGTGACGGCGAGCTGAGCAAGGCGCAACATCAGCTCGCGTCGTTAGTGAGGCTTATTTTTGATACAGCGGTTTAAAACTTTCCGGCGGTTGATTACGTGCCGTGGAAGAAACCGGTCCCTTTGTGCTGGTCACAAAGGCAAACTTGGACTCATCAATTTCATTGAGCTTTAAAAATGCCAGATGATAGTAAAATTTGAGTGGGTTGTCGGACGAGAACATGTAATACACGCCCATTGCATTACCGGCCTCTGTTTTAATCAAAGCGTTTGCTGCACCTGTCAATGCCAACTGGCGTGCCAAGGATGTTTGCAAGGCTTTTTGGTCCTCTGCTGGCATGTCGTTAAAATTAATAGTCTGATCAAACACCTCCGTGGGCAACACTGAGTAGCCTTTCGGGGATTGAGCAACACAAATGGTCCGTGTGCCATTGACCACCAAAAATGGCTTCAAGCGATCACTATTACGTGTGACCACCGTCGACGCAGTGCCTGCATCTCTGACCATTTTTAAGAACGCCGCGGCACTGGTGGGGAGACATTTATTCGCAAATTCTTGCGCCAGCTCCGAAATCGTCGACACGCTATTAAAGGTGCTGCTAATGACAATATCTTCTGCCGATGCTGAGAACGGAAAAACTGCCCATAACACCGCTAACATTGCCGTACGCTTGAATACCATCACTACCCCTTTTATTTTTTAATTAAACAACAGAAGTTACTTCGGTGCGTATTTCCACTCACGACGCAACAAACCAAATAATGCGGTATCCGATAACACGCCATCCACGATCCAGCGTTCCCGAAGATACCCCTCCTTCACAAATCCCAATCGCTCAAGGCACGCCATCGACGCGGTATTACGTGGGTCGACATCCGCTTCAACACGATTCAGATGGAGATGATCAAATCCATAATTCAGTAATGCAATCAATGCCTCGTGCATGTAGCCTTGCCCCCAATAATTCGTGTCCATGCTGTAACCAACCTCAGCATGGCGACATTGCTCATCAAATTTAAACAGACAACAATCACCAATAAAGCGATCAGCGTCACCCAGCGTTAATGCCAAGCGCAAAAACTGCCTATCCTTCATCCCAGTATCAGTTCGCGCCAATGAAGTGTGTGCAGTTTCAACTGAGCTCCAGACTGGCGTACTTCCATATCGCATCACTTTGGGATCAGAATAAACCGCGAACATATTCTCTGCATCCGAAGTCCGCAAAGGACGCAAACGCAAACGACGTGTTGTCAGTTGGATTTGTGCAAAATCAAGTGGAACTTCTCTCATCAATATCTTCAATCGTAAATAATGTCGTTTAGCAGACGGATTCTGACCATCGACCGACGCACGTTCAAGAACTCAATTGGTTTCTGAAGTTTAAAGCAGCACAAAATATTATAATAAAATCATAAAATTGAATAGGCACGGTATTGGGTCTTCATTGCCTGCTTTTCGATCATCATGTACGGATCACCACCAGCTTCTCGCCAACCTGCGAGGCAAGATACAAACTCGTAGGCACCCTAAAATCAGCGCCCGCCCCCCCAAAAAAACGCCCACATTATTTTGTCGATATCTTTTACGTATTACAGCCATATTTACCAACAAATCAATACAACTCATTGATTTTCATATATAAAATAATTTGGCACACAATTTGCTTAAGAACTCAGTTAGCAAATTTAGAAACAATTAGAAAGATAATTATGAAAAAACTTACACTTGCTTTGTTGATTTCTGGCAGCTTAGTCTCGTCAATGGCTAATGCCACTGTCGTGAACTCACTGGTCAATGTCGACAACACTTTCAACATTTACATCAGCACAAACGATTCGACCCTTGGAACCTTGTTCAGTGCAGGCAATAGTTGGCCGACAACTTACGCTGGCAGCACGAGCCTGAGCAGCGGCGTAACCAATTACCTGCATTTAGTTGCTGTAAATCAAGGTGGTCCTGGTGGCTTTCTGGGTGAGTTCACACTGAGTGATGCAAATTTTGCGTTCGCCAATGGAACACAAACCTTATTGACTGGCGACGCTGGTTGGAAACAAAATTTGACTGGATTTGGCAACGCTTATAACCCAACTGTCAATGAAGGCGTCAATGGCGTGGGACCATGGGGTACACGTGGCGGTTACAGCGTTCAACCGACATGGGTATGGAACTACGTTAGCAACGGCAGCAGCGACTATAATACCGTGTATTTTTCTGCTGCAATTAATGCTGCCGGAAATGACGTTCCTGAGCCAGCATCTATGGCTTTGCTCGGATTGGGTCTGGCTGGTTTGAGCGTTATGCGTCGCAAGGCCAAATAAGTCGAAAACGATTTGCAAGGAAATAAAAGGGAACTTCGGTTCCCTTTTATTTCCTGTGACTATAAATTATTCGACCAGACTTTTACAAGAACACCAAGCATTCATTTCCTTGCTATCGTACTGGTCGACATGTCAAGTTTGAACTTTTGCGCATATTTGGTAATGTATAACGAATGTGTCGCTGAGCGCGATGATGCGAGTTTTTGACATTATATTGAGAGCTAATCTTTGGCAATACCTTCTCAGGTGCCATTGATTTGACGGCGTCGCATGCTCAGACTGTGGCTGATTGAAGCAAAATTACCGTCGACCATAACAATAAGAAATGAGTTTAGACCCTGCAAAACGAACTGATACAGCTACTAGCTGGTCCCGCCGGCGGGAATCGAACCCACATCTTACGCTTAGGAGGCATACGTTCTATCCATTGAACTACGGCGAGACACGGTGCGAACATACTTAACAGCTGTTCAACAAGCCCGCCATCTTACCTGAGGGAAGCAGAACAATCAAATCAACGCTCAGATACACCGATTGATATTCAGCTTACAGCAAGGAAAATAATTAATTCAGCACTTGGATACGCTGATTTATTTTTCAGCTTCCAGCAAAGGCAATCATTTATTTACGCAAGCTCGAACAAAATTTCAACAACGACGCTACAGCAAAAATTGCTAAGAAAAAATTGATTCCGCTGATCAATATTACAGGAAATTAACACGACATTTAGTGATGTTTTTAGAATCACTAAAAATAAAAAAAACCAGCAGAAGTTGATTGCGAAAAAATTCAAATCGCCTATCCTGAATCAATAAGCGAGCATCTGCCTGCTTCAATTTACAGTTTCTATTCAGTTTCAACTTCTGCCAGACCTCTGACGTCACAACACTTCGATTTAACTGCAAAACATTCTTCCAAACCAACTAAGTCAAGATACTTTTCAACAGATAAAAAGCAATTACTCAAAATCAGTTTTGCATTCAAATTTAAATATTGGAGGCAATATGCACTTGTTACGATCTAAAGTCATTGCGTTAACTTGTTTGTTTTTTTGCGCAAGCCAGACCACGCTATCTGCCGCTGAAACACTGGTCACTGAAGACAACCCGCCATTTAACATCGTCAATTTTAAAACCGGTGAAATCACGGGCATTGCAACGGAGAAAGTCCAGGAATTAATGCGACGTGCTGACGAAAAATATACGATATCTGCCTATCCGTGGTCACGGGCGGTGCAGATGACACAAAATAATTCTGATACTTGTGCCTTTTCTACGACCCGTACTCCCGGGCGTGAAAATCTTTACAAATGGATAGGCCCACTCATTAAAAATAACTGGGTGATTTTTGCCCGTGCAGATGACACGCGGCACCCTAAAAATATTGATGATTTACGAACTTACGTTATTGGTAGTTATCGCAACGACGCAAAGGCAGAGTATTTTTCTTTAAAAGGCATAGACACTGATCTGGCAAATGCCGATGCTGATAATCCACGTAAATTAATCGCTGGCCGGTTCGATTTTTGGGCTAGCGGAGAATTACATGGAATGGAGCTACTTAAACAACAAGGACTGACAAAATTGATTGTTCCTCTATTCACATTTAATCAAGTTGACATGTATTTGGCGTGTAACCTGAGTATGGCTCAAGAAAAAGTCGATAAATGGAACATGATTTTGAAGAATATGGAAAAAGACGGTACAAGCAGTGCCATAGAGAAGAAATATAAATAAATCCATGTAGCGGATCTCCCCAATATATTGTGGCAAAATTAACAATTCCTGCACCGAAGGGAAGTCCGCCGCCCTATTTCCACAGATTTATCTACCCATCGACAGAACAGCGGACGTCGAATGCGAGCTGGTCTCGCGTACAATACGGGTTTTCTCCAATTTAGTCCTGCGCTTTAATGCGCTGACCTCACAGGTATTTATGGCAGTTATCTCATTAAGCGATGCCCAATTGGCATTTGGTCACGTTGCTCTGCTCGATCATGCAGAGTTTTCTATTGAAGCAGACGAACGCGTAGGCTTGATTGGTCGCAACGGAACTGGCAAATCGTCGCTGCTCAAAATTATCGCGCGCACTTCAAAAATTGACGATGGGCTTTTGGTCATGCAACAAGGCATCAAAATTGCCTACGTCGAACAAGAACCACAATTTTCACAAGACTTATCAGTTTTTGATGCGGTTGCCTCAGGACTTGGTGAGTTGCCTGCGTTGTTACTGGAATACGAAGAATTAACCGGGCAGTTTGGTGGCGATAACGACGATGCACTGATGGAACGCATGCACGACATTCAGGTCAAGCTCGATGCGGCAGATGCCTGGAGTCTGAATAACAAAGTTGAAACCACACTCGACAAACTCAATCTGGCCAAAGATGCCATCATGGGTACCTTATCTGGTGGTATGAAGAAACGCGTGGCGCTGGCTTGCGCGCTGGTGAGTGCACCAGATGTCTTGCTGCTTGATGAACCAACCAACCATCTGGATTTTTCCTCGATTCAATGGCTGGAAGGATTATTAAAGGATTTCAAAGGTAGCGTACTGTTTATTACCCATGATCGTAGCTTTCTCGACAACGTAGCGACGCGTATTATCGAGCTCGATCGAGGTAAATTGACCTCATTCCCCGGGAATTTTACGACTTACCAAACTCGTAAAGAAGAACAACTGGAAATCGAAGAAGTTGAAAATGCGAAATTCGATAAATTCCTGGCGCAGGAAGAAATCTGGATACGCAAAGGTGTCAAGGCTCGCCGTGTACGTGATGAAGGACGCGTCAAGCGCTTAGAACAATTGCGAGTGCAACGGAGCGCCCGACGCGAACAACAAGGCCAGGTAAAACTTGATGTATCGTCAGGTGAGCGCTCAGGAAAAATCGTCGCCGAGATGGAAAATATCAGCAAATCTTTTGGCGACAAAGTGATTGTGCGCGATTTCTCCAGCATTATTTTACGCGGTGATAAAGTCGGCTTAATTGGTCAGAACGGTGCGGGTAAGACGACCTTACTGAAAATGATTTTAGGTGAGGACCAGCCAGACAGCGGCACCATTAAGCAAGGCAGCAAATTGCAAATCGCTTATTTCGATCAGATGCGTGCGCAGCTCAATGAAGAAGCCAGCCTCGCAGACACGATCGCACCAGGTAGTGATTGGGTAGAAGTCAACGGTCAACGTAAGCACGTGATGTCTTATCTTGGTGATTTTTTGTTTGCCCCTGAACGTGCCCGTTCACCGGTAAAGTCCTTGTCTGGTGGTGAGCGCAACCGATTATTGCTAGCGCGTTTATTTGCCAAACCTGCGAACGTGTTAGTACTCGACGAACCAACCAATGATCTGGATATCGACACTCTGGAATTATTGGAAGAATTGTTAGAAGAATATACAGGTACCGTATTTTTGGTCAGCCATGATCGTACCTTCCTCGATAACGTGGTGACGCAGGTCATTGTTGCTGAAGGCGACGGTCAATGGCGTGAGTTTATTGGGGGCTATAGTGATTGGGAGCGCTACCGTAATACCGTAACAGCGTCAAAATCTACGCCAAAAATCGATAGCAAATCTAGCGCCAACAATAGTACTACTGGAACGATCGCATCCGCTGCAAAAACAAAAAAACTGAGCTACAAAGAGCAACGAGAGTTGGACGAACTCCCAAAATTAATCGCTCAATTAGAAGCTGAACAAAAGGAAATTTCTGACAAGTTAGCGGATGCTGATTTGTACAAAAATGGTCCCGACACAGCAAATAAATTGAATGTCCGTTTCGCAGAAATTGATGAGCAATTGCTCGAAGCCTTGGATAAATGGGAAACCATAGAAGCTAAAACCAAGGGATAGTCAAACATTGCGTTCAAAGTGCATCAACAAAAAAAGAGGTGGCCGACATAACGCGGACACCTCTTTTTGCATCTGCAATGGTAAAGCCCTAAAGTGCCGCCTACATGCCACATGGGTGAAATGAGTGCAATGCGCGTCGCACCCCGAAGATCAAGTAACGATCGACTTATTTTCAGGTAGCAGCGTGTTTCTGATGAAATTCAGCGACCCACGTCAAGAGCTCTTCCGCAGGCATGGGCTTGGCAAAATAAAAACCTTGAATCTGCTCGCAGCCTAGTGCCTTCAAAGCGAGCAAGGTATTCTCATCTTCAACCCCTTCAGCAACTACCGGTAGGCCAAAATTGTGCGCCAGGTCAATCATACTTTTTACGATTTGCCGATCTTGAATTGAATCAATCATCCCTTGCACGAACATCTTATCGATTTTTAATTCGTCAATAGGAAAGCGGCGCAGATAGGCAAACGATGAATAACCCGTCCCAAAGTCATCAATTGACAAGCGAAAACCGAGTTTTTTCAACTCAAACAAGACTTCAGTCGTTTGACCAACATCCATAATGAGCGCACTTTCGGTAATTTCCAGACCGATATTTGAGGGTGCGCTCATCCAAAGATTCATCCTATGCGCTAAGGTCGCGACCAGATGTGGTTGAGATAGGAGGGCTGCGGACAAGTTGACCCAAATCAGTAGATCTATACCGATCGATTTCCAATTCACTGACTCCCGTAGTACCGTACTCAACACCTGCAAGGTCAGCGCTTCTACTAAGCCACAACGCTCCACCGTGTCGATCAATATATTTACCGGGACATATTGATCATGATCCGAAGGCCAGCGAACCAACGCTTCAACCGAATGAACCCGCATCGTTGCCAAGTGGACTTTCGGCTGATAAACGACATTGAGCGCATTCGCATCAATGACCTCAGCAACCAACTTTGGCAAATTCTCTGGCAATAAATTCGTGTTGATATCGCCACTCAAAAACGAAAACTTCTGATGTTCCTGTAACGCTTTTTTCTGCGCGTTATCGGCCAAACGTAACATTGTCAGTGAAGTTAATCCTGACATCGGTGCACAAACAACGCCGATACACGGACTAAAATAAACACTGCCATTATCAATCGGTAACGGTGTCTCTAATGCGGCCAAGACTCTGTGCACGGCCAGCAACGCGAGTGTTGGCGCGGCTAATCCCGGCATCATCAACCAACACTCATTGGGGCTGACAAACACCACTTGGTCACGTGATCGCAAAATTGGTTTCAAGCATTGCCATATGCGATCTTCTAAATATTTAGCGTGAGCGACAGATACCAGCGCTGCAATGCGGTCGCTACG
Source organism: Undibacterium sp. SXout20W (assembly GCF_049340285.1). Lineage (NCBI taxonomy): Bacteria > Pseudomonadati > Pseudomonadota > Betaproteobacteria > Burkholderiales > Oxalobacteraceae > Undibacterium > Undibacterium sp. SXout20W. The sequence goes on from NZ_JBMPPH010000021.1 coordinate 13,717, forward strand.
CTGAAAGTTCACTACTGCCAACGCAAGTATTTGTGACGTCGACGCGTGCTCAATAGCCTCTTGCAAAAGCATTGAAAACTCGGTGCAAGTACCGAGGCGACGCGGCTCTGAAGGGATCGGCACAGAATTCATGATTTAGCCTGATAAAAGCTGCGGCCATCAATTCCGTAGGCACCATCAGGCAACCCACGCAAAATCCTAATCGATACTTCGCCATCCACCCGTGGTTGATTCATCAGATTCAATACCCAAGGTTGTTCTAAGGCTTCTTTTTCAGTATTTGTCAGTACCAGAATCTGCGGTTCCAATCGACGCAACTTATTGTGCTCGAGCACAATTGCCGCCTCGCCCGTAGAGAGTTCAATCAAGCTTCCAATCGGGAAAATACCGATCGCCTGTACAAACTCTTCTACCAGTGGTGCGTGCAATTCCGATTCGGCTAACTTAAATAGCTCTTTCATCGCATCAAAGGCAGAACGCGTTGAATCGTAACAACGTAATGAAGTCATGGCAGCAAAGCAATCCGCAATGGCTGCCATACGACCATAAATACTAATCTCAGCCGCTTTTAATCCTTGTGGGTAGCCAGTGCCGTCCAAACGTTCGTGATGCTGACTAATGCCGAGATAGACGCTTTGAGAAAGCGGGCCATTTTGTTGCAGCTTGTCTAAGCTAGTTCCGACGTGTTGTGATACCACATGCCATTCGTCGTCATTTAGTTTAGCCGGTTTCCTTAAAATTTCTTCAGGCATACTCAGCTTACCAACGTCCATCAACAAACCTATCATGGCTAAATCATTCAGTTGTTGCCGAGCAAAACCGAGATGACGTCCAAGCGCCATCATATACACAGCAACTTTCAAACCATGAGCGTAAGTTTGTGCATCTTCACTCTGCATACGCACCAGCCACATCAAGGCTGCGGGATTTGCAATCACACTTTCCGTCAGCAACTGCACAGCTGGACGTACTTGCTCTATTTCAAGCTCTTTTCCCTCATGAATGTCTTGCGACATTTTCTCTAAAAATTCCTGGGTTCTACCGAATGCAACCGTCGCATGCTTAATTTCTTCCTGCATCGGCGCGCGATCTTTGTAAATGACCAGATTAAGCGTCGGGGGAATATATTCAGGATGGACTTTTCTGGCAACAAAATGGGTGCGATCACGCGGTTTACGTTTGTACGGTTTTGCGGAACGCCATTTAATCATCCAGCCTTGAATTTGCTCCATCAAACTCAGCGGTGCATAGGCAACATCGCGTGGATATAACTCTTTAATCAACTGACTAAAAGATGCTGTAGATGGTGGCACTAGCTGTGTGCTGCGTTCAGCCTTATTACTACTTAAAGGCACCTCTGCCACGGTGGCATAACGCAAATAAAACGGTGCTGGTTGCGAACTAAGCTCGTGGGTAACTTTTTTACTTTGAAAAACTTTCTTCGTTGCCTTGGCGTTTTCACCAGAATCACGCAGGGCTCGCCACATTTGTTTCATAGAAACAGCAACGGCCGGCAAACCTTGTTTTTGATCAATCTCTGATGGTGGTGCAGTGTAGGTCACCCTCACCGTAGCATCTGGTGCAACGGTGGACTTTAGATCCGTCTCTTCAAGCGGCAAATGGAAACTATCCCACGGTAAATGCAATAGTGCGGCTGGGTCGCTGCGGCTAGGGTCGATGGTCAATTCCCGCACCATGCCCTGCAGGGTCTGACAATCTAGTATTTCAGTCAGCAAAAAACCCTGCAACATGAATGGCGTTTTCTCCCATGGCCGATCAAGTTCGGCCACGAACATGCCAACGCGCAGATCACTGATACTGATCAACAAAGCGTCGCGTAATTTTCTTTTTTCGTGTAGCACAGTGAATGAGTAACGTTTAGACCAAAATTAAATTGATTAATGCAGCAAAAAATCGATAGGCCAGCTTTGTCAAAACCTGGCACTCAGCAACGGAAGCATCATCCCTGATATTGCCGAGTAAATCATAACGTATTATTGTGCAAAGTATCTCATTAGTTACAATTGAAATAATACTTTTTGACATTCGTTCACATGAGAAATTTTTTGTTTCCTACCGTCTTTGCGCTTTAAATTAGTCAGGTCAATTGGATTATTTGATTACAAAAAAACAATGACATGTTCAATTTTACAAAAAATATCCCAAATAATGTCAGTCTTCGTTAAAAGAAATTGGGTTCAATATCAAGCTCAACGCCAAATTTCGATAAAACATCAGCACGAATCTGCTGCGCCAAAGCACGTACTTCGGCGCCGGTTGCGTTGCCGCGGTTCACCAACACCAGCGCCTGCTTTTCATATACCCCCGCAGCACCTAAATTGCGCCCCTTCCAACCAGCTTGTTCAATTAACCAACCCGCTGCAAGTTTAAATTTTCCGTCAGTTTGTAAATAACTCACCAGCCCTGGATATCGCTCCAAGAGAGAGTACCTTTGTAAGGCCGACACCACAGGATTTTTAAAAAAACTACCTACATTGCCAATGACTCTCGGGTCTGGCAACTTAGCCTGCCGAATGGCGATAATTGCGTCACTCACATCCTTCGCATCCGGTTGCAAAATTTTGGCCTGTTCTAACCATTTGGCAACATCGGCATACGCGAGTTTTGCTTGCCACAATTTTGGCAAGGCAAAAGTCACATTCAAAATAACCATACGGTCACGCAAATGTTGTTTAAATACGCTGTCCCGATAAGCAAAAGAACATGCCGCTTTATCCATCACCACTACTTCGCCAGTCTCAAAATCAAACGCTTCAAGTTGGTGAAATACGTCTTGAATTTCGACGCCATAAGCGCCGATATTTTGTACAGGAGCTGCACCTATAGTGCCAGGAATGAGTGACAAATTCTCTAATCCCGACCAACCTTGGTGCAATGTCCACATGACAAAATCATGCCAATTCTCTCCGGCAGCGGCTTGCACATAGTAAAACTCAGTGTCTTCGGACAACATTTTTTTGCCCTGCAGGCACATTTGTAATACCAAGGCATCAATCTGATCAGATAAGACTAAATTACTGCCGCCACCAAGTATCAAACGTGGCAGCTTAGTTAATGATAAATCATTGCGGATGGCAGTTAATTGCGCCAGCTCAACAACCGGCAAAAAGTGCGTTGCCTGCGCAGCAATACCAAAAGTATTGAGTTTTTGCAGGGAAACATCATGGAAAAGGGAAATAAGATTCTTCATAGGCTGTAAATTATAGCTGCTAGGCATTGTGAACGCCCCGCATTTGATAAAATGCGCTATGTTTATTTATTCACCAAGGAAGTAATATGCCCTCATTTGATACCGTCTCTGAAGCAAACATGGAAGAAGTAAAGAATGCGGTAACGCAATCGAACAAATTGATCACGAATCGCTTCGACCTCAAGGGTACCAGCGCCAAAATCGAGCTCAAAGATAAAGAGCGCGAAATCATCGTTTTCGGTGACTCCGATTTCCATTTGGATCAAATCAACATTGAATTAACGCAAACCCTTGGAAAGCGTAAAGTTGATGTGCGTTTCCTCGATATGGGTAAAGTAGAAAAAATTGGCGGCGACAAGGTAAAGCAAGTGATCAAAGTCAAAAATGGTATCGAAACAGAAGATGCAAAAAAAATCGTCAAAGCAATCAAGGACAGTAAATTGAAAGTGCAAGCCAGCATTCAGGGTGATGCTGTGCGTGTGCAAGGCGCGAAGCGTGACGATTTACAGGCTGCGATGGCTTTGCTACGTAAAGAAATCAAAGATTTGCCGCTCGAGTTTAATAATTTCCGTGATTGATTGAATCTGCCTGAACGTTGCCGAATAAAATGCTAGGGCGGCTGTGGACTAAAGCGATCTATTTTTTAGTCTTCTATAGCTGCCTATTTTCTGTGCTGTTCGCCTAAAAGGCTTGCCATGAATTGCCTGTCCGCGTTTTTTTTACTGGTTTTAATCGGTTACAACGCCTCCGTTCACGCTACGGAAGTTGGGGTCGTTGGCTTATTTCCTGGTAAAGCGATTCTGGTGGTGGATGGCGGACCACCAAAAACATATAACGTCGGCAGCATGATAAGCAACGATACAAAATTGCTCGATGTTGACCACGACAGCGCCACCATTATCAGTAATGGCAAACGTTCTGTACTAGCAATGGGTCAGGCAGTCGCCCGCGCCGCACCAGGCAGGGGCAACCAGGTCATCCTGCAAGCAGGTGACCATGGTCACTTCATTGCCAACGCGAGTATTAATGGCATCAGTGTCAAAATGATGGTCGATACTGGCGCCAGTCTGGTAACCCTTCCTGCCAGCGATGCAATTCGTCTCGGCATAAATTACACCAATGGCATACGAGGCAGAGTGAGTACCGCTGGTGGCGTAGTCAACGCTTATGGTATTAAGATCGACAGTATCAAGATTGGTGATATCGAACTTTATCAAGTTGACGCAGCGGTTCTCGATTCTGGATTAACCATCCCCTTATTGGGCATGTCATTTTTAAATCGCATGGAAATGCGACGCGAAGGCAATCAAATGACCCTGACCAAGCGATTTTGAACTACTTTTTCAGAAATCATCCAATTCAGAACACGAACGTCGATCGTTGGTTTTTCTCCCATCGACGTCGTGATACAAAGATTTAACTCAATATCCAGCGACGATGTCGATTTAACGACGAATTTGCTCCAACGCAGCAATGGCACCTGCAGCGATTTATTAAATGCAAACTGCACTCGCAAGCGTTACAGCTGCAAGCAATACGGCACTGATGGCTCGAATAAAAGTACAACGCTCCACTTTGATGCTCGCGTTGAATCAAAACGAGCCAGCTTATGCGCAGAACCACCATAAATCAGTCATAAAAACAGTAAAAAAATCATGATTCAGGTGTCATGATTTCTATTCAGTGCACTTGAAAACGAAGCAGTATTAGAATATCCCGGTCATTTTGATCATTTTGATCATTTTGATCATCAATCATGATGATCAAAATCTTAGCTTTTTAGTATGTCGTGCTAGTTGACACATTGATAGACTACTTAGGATGGCGATAATCGATTTGTCACCAGGCTTGAGTCATTTAGACGCCCTATTAAGCCAGATTGCTACAGTGGCAAACCTTGAGGTGTTCGCTGTAAGAGTAAGTAAGCTAAATGAAAAAAACTGAGCCGAGTGATAAACCCGGGACTCAGTTTTCAGATATCGCAATCTTACTGTTTGCGACGACGCGCTGCCGCGAAACCCAAGAGCCCCAAACTTACCAGGACAAGACTCGCAGGTTCAGGGACATCAGAAGGTGCTGGGGCAATAGTATCGAAAGAGATACTAGTGAAGGCATCGACATTTTCCAAAGTAGAAAAACGCGCAACACCAACCGTTCCAGAATAATTTACATCTGCCGAGTAGGTAGCTATTACATTGTTTGAGATATCGAACAACTGAGTAATAGAGTTACCAGTTAATGTACTGATGGTTAGTTTATTTACCGTGGCAAGCGTACTTGTCGATGGAACAGAGAACCAACCATCGACTTCACCATCGTACGTGCCCGCACCTGCCGACAAGCAAGCCCCTTCACATGCGGTAACCAAGCCTTGTGGACTTGATAAATTAAGACCGAGCGATGCCCACGTGGAGCCGTCGACTGCACTATCCTGAGCATGAGTTGTGCTCAGTGTGCTAAAGTCAATCACCGTAGCCTGCGATACAAGCGGAACGCAAACAGCGAATGCCAGTACTGCACGGGAAAGAAATTTATTCATGGAAATGCTTTCAAAAGAGAAAATCTAAATCAATGCAATCTTTTGAAGCAAATACTGTTCCCGCAGATAAACATTATATAAATCAATACGTTACATAAAATTAATTTAACTAATGTAAAAAATTTCGACATTGACTTAATCTTTAATTAATTTTTCTTTACTCCTTATTTCATGACGAATAATCAAGTTCAGCCCAATTAAAAGGCGAAGAAAAAAGTTATTTTCAGGCGTCCGCCAAACTTTTTCCGTTAATTTTAAATAAATTTTACAAAAGTAGCATCCGACGACGCCTGGTGGGTCTTTGGACGCATCTTGAAAACACAAAAGCACCCAACAGTAATCCTCACAAAGCTCGCGTCTTAGCAAGTTTTTGATTGAACCGCCGTGAGGTGCTTTTTACACATCTGAATTTCTCCAGACTGCATTAACCGCTTGAATTTAATTTTTTTTATACCGCTGATTGCACCAGACGGCGCTGCTTTACCGCATTTGCCAAGCCTTCTAAAACGGCAACACTGGAATCCCAATCAATACAGCCATCGGTGACAGATTGGCCATAGATTAATTCTTTACCCGGCACCAGGTCCTGGCGACCAGCAACCAGATGGGATTCGATCATGACGCCGACAATACGTGTGTCGCCCGCAGCAATCTGATTGCCAATATCAGCGCACACAGGAATTTGATTGGCAGGATTTTTGGAACTATTTGCGTGCGACGCATCGATCATCAGGCGTGCCGCCAATCCCGCATTGGCGATATCTTTACAGGCAGCTTCGACGCTAGTAGCATCATAGTTTGGCGTTTTACCACCACGCAAAATGATGTGGCAATCCTCATTACCATTGGTTGAAACAATCGCTGAATGGCCACCTTTAGTGACGGACAAAAAGTGATGCGGCTGCGACGATGCCTTAATCGCGTCGACGGCAATTTTGACGTTACCATCCGTACCGTTTTTAAATCCTACCGGGCACGATAAACCAGAGGCTAATTCTCGATGGACTTGTGACTCAGTAGTACGAGCACCAATAGCGCCCCAACTAATCAGATCAGCAATATATTGTGGACTGATTACGTCCAGATATTCTGTCCCCGCTGGCAAGCCTAATTCATTGATGTTCAATAGCAGTTCACGCGCAATTCGGAGGCCATCGTTGATTCTGAAACTATTGTCCATGTAGGGGTCATTAATCAAACCTTTCCAGCCAACCGTCGTGCGCGGTTTTTCGAAATAGACGCGCATCACAATTTCAAGCTCGCCCGCAAAACGCCCACGTTGGACTGCAAGTTTGCGCGCATATTCCATAGCCGCTTGCGTATCGTGGATTGAGCACGGCCCGATTACGACCATCAACCTGTCATCCTGTCCATGCAAAATTCTATGCAGAGCAGTGCGGGCATTGGCGGCGGTTTCTGAAGCTTTTTCCGAGCAGGAAAACTCACGGATTAAATGTGATGGCGGAACCAGTTCCTTCATTTCGCGAATACGTAAATCATCGGTGCGCTGCATATTTTCTCCTGTGTATTTCAAATTAAGATTATGTAATTAAATTGCAATTGATAAAAACTGGCAAAAAAAAACCGCCATATCTGGCGGTTTTTAAGAATTCTGGTTGGGCTCTTTTTCTTTGCGCGCTTACCTTCTTCCGACCGCCTCAGGCTGGGAATAGCTAAAGTAAAAAAAGAAAAAGAAATGGGTCATTTTCATGAAATTAGGTACTTGGCTTAATTGCCTGTATTTAATTTTGATAAAAGTTTAAAAGTCAGGGTTTGATATTGCATCAAAATTTTGCAATTAGCAAGCCCAAAAATCATAATTTTCGCTTATTTCTTCCACAATGCTGGTGGTTCCGGTGGAATATCGCCATCAGGATAAACATTCATCACAGGATTACTTTTCTCTGCCATTTTAATTTGAGGAGCATTACGACCAACCCAACGACGCAATTCTTTTAAATTAGCAACAATGTCAGCGCGTCCAGGTCCCAAGCGAACGGCGCGTTCTAGCAGATACAAGGCTTTTTCATAGTCACCCTGTGCTGCGACAGCAACTGCCTGATTGTTTAATGCAGACGGATCAAACGGGTTAATTTTTGCCGCTTCGGCAAATTTTTTACTTGCCTCTGCGTTATCTCCCTGCGACAGTTGAAGTCTACCCTCGCTCTGCAAATCGGCTGACCACGAAATACCAGACACAACCGCTAACAGAAGTGCACATAAAGAGCGTAATAAAATTGGATACATACGCATTAATTCCCTAAGTAATACGGCTTTGGCACCACAGGTGGGAACGATACTGGACCACGTTTTGGTTCAAACGTGTAGCGCAAATACACCAGCGCTGCCGCATCAGTAAAGTCACCCGAATTATCAACCGACAAGCGGCCGCCGAATGCAAAGTGCGGACTAATTAAATACTCTGCTGCACCGGCTAAGCGATACTGCACGCCAGTGTGGTTTTGCGCCGCATAAGATGTATTGATGGCAATCTTGGGATTAGCTGCTGCAAACAACTCCAAAGACGTCTGGTCCGCACTCACCAAAGGATAGTAAGGAGCTGAGTCAGTTCTGAAAGACTGCACACCTACGGCCGCTCCTAGCTGATACGACAACTTTCCATTGCGGCCACTGATTTCGACTGGAAAATTCAAAGCGTAATAAGACTGCGGACTAAAATAGCCCCCATTACCATACGTAAAATTTTGCAGGTTCTTCTTATAGAACATGGTCGTCAAATTCACACCAACAGTGACGTTCGTATTTTTGGTCTTATAAGCTCGCCAATACGCACCAGCGCCGAAATCGATCATCGAATTGTTAACAACGTTCGTTCCTAACAGCTCAGCAAACCCAAGGCCACCATAGACGCCACCGTCGTCTGCATTATAACCAACGTCCAGATGCACACCATTTTTGGTCACGCCGCCCCAACTTAAACCATATACCGTATCTTTTGCACCGGCATAGGATAAATAACTGTCTGTGACTGACCGACGAGCAAGTTCTGCAGTAAAGGTAAGATCGTCAACCTGTGTACTCCACCGGACGCCCCCAACAACATTCTTGATAGGGAAACCGATCGGGCTCGAACCTATATCCAATTTAAAACCGGAGAGTTCATAACTCAGGCTGAGGGCGACACCTTTCGCTATCTGATCGATGGATGCAGCATTCGACAAGCCTTGTTGTTGTGCAATCGTTGTAAATGGTACTTTGGCGTATTGGGCCTGCTGGCTCAAAATCACATTCTTACCAAATAAGCCGCCAGTATTCGGGTCATTCAAATATAAAACACCCGGATCAATGACGACCGGAATGATTTTCAATCCAAATTGTCCATAGCCCAAAGTAGACAGGTGAGCTTCCATCGGCATTTCTGTATCTTTTAATTGCGACAAACCGCTCTGCCCACTTCGCGCTCTCGAGGCGAGACCAACCGTCACCTCTGAACGATTAAGTTCATTGAGTGAATCTATCTCTTTCATTAATGCTTCTTCTTCCGGGCTTACATTTTGTACTGCCTGCTTCTTAGCAGAACCAGGCGATGTCGCACTCACACGGGCTCCAGACGTCAGCGTTGTGGCACTCGCCAGGTTCACATTTTGCCCGGCCGATCGAGGCACTGTCGCATTAACTGCACTATATGTCGTGTTTGAGGTAGTTGACATCGGTGACGCTGGCATCATTAAAGCTGGACTCGCAGCCTGACTCGCAGGTAATGCAGGCACACTTCTGAGTGCCGGAGCGTTAGTGCCTGGCACATTGACTGTACTTGCAGGAGCAGAGTAAGCCGCTGCAATCGGCGCCGAGTTCACTATCGCGTTGGTTGATGTCACCGCTGATTTTGTCATGACGCCGGCAGCAACGGCTGGAACAGTCACGGTAGCTGGTGCAACCGTCCTGGATCCTGCCAAAGTTGGCAAGCTATATTGTGCAGGCAGTTGTGGTACTTCACGCAAGATCGGTCCTGCAACAGCTTTATCTACGACCGTATCCGATTTACGATCGGCAAAGGGATTCACTTTAAAATTACCTACGTTGACAACTGTTGGCGCGGGATCGACTAAACGCAAGCCACCAGCACCAGTGTTATCCGATGCTCCAGATAACGGTCTTTGTGCTTGCTCCATTGCCAGCGCTTTTTTAAAGTAACCAAGTGCCTTGCCATTTTGCCCTTGAGCTCTGGCGACATTACCGGCTAACGCGATAAACCTTGGATTATCCGGCTGCAAGCGCATTAACTTATCAAGGTTTTCCTCTGCACCTTTAAAATCCTTCACCTGAATGGCGGCAAACACCAGACCCTGTAAAACTTCTGGATTGTCAGGCTCTGTCTTTAATACTTTGGTATATAACTCGGTCGCGGAATCAACATCACCAGACGAAGAATAAATTCGTGCTAAGGTCAGCAATAACAAATTATCGTCCGGTGTAGTAATCAACATCGGTTGTATGTAGGTATAGGCAGATGCATAATCGCCAGCTTCACGGGCACGCTCGGAATAACGCATTGCTAACGCTTTTTGCAGCTGTTTAAACGAGGTAACTTCATCCTCAGTCAAATTCGGCATCGCGGCAACTTTGCGCATCACCGCTTCCAGTTCAGCTTCTTGATTTACTTGCAACAGCGTCGTTGCATATTGAAGTAACAAGCTGGCGGAAGGCTTAGGGCTATCCTGCACTGCCTGGCGGATAATCGCAAATCCACGATCTGTATCGCCAAGCTTGATATAAAGCGCGGCAACCGTGCCGATAAATTCTGGATCTTTTCCAGCAGCGGCTTCGATTGCGGCTAAAATTTGTTTAACCTGTTCAACATTACCGTGTTTATTTAAAAGGTCGATACGATCAAGCTGAACACGAATCCATAACCGCTTTTGCAACGTGTACATTTCTGATCTACGGGCATTGGCTGGAATACGTTCCAGCGTAATCATACCTTCCCACCAGAGTTGCTGTAACTGACTCAATAGCGCACTGACATACAGTGCCTCAGCTTCTGGTTTTTCGACGTTGGTTAAGGCATCAAGCAGTGCCTGCGCCTGACCCGGCATATTTCGCTTCAAGTAAATTTTCGCCAATGCCATGCGCAACCACGCATCGTCCGGCTTAATCAAAATCGCATCTTCCAAAGCCAATTGAGCGCCATTAATGTCGCCAGCCGCTTCGAGTTGTTTCGCCTTTTCAGCCAACAATGACGACTTCAGATTTTCCAGAATAGCGAGTTGCCTTGGCAACATATGGGGCGCCAATGCCTCCATGTCAGAAAGCCGTTTTTGGACGTCATAGATTCCAATTAAACCATCCAATGCACGCATGTCGGTTTTATCTTGGTTGAATACGCGCTTGTAGTTTTCTTCTGCACCCGCCATATCGTTATCAGCTTTGAGTGCATCGGCAAGTTGCAAAATGCCTGAATGCTCTTTACCGTTGAGCGCAATTGCTTTACGCAATAATGCAATCCCTTTGGCGCTATCATCATCTTCAAAGGCGCTGCGCGCTTCTTCAATGATCGCCCAATAACTTGCGCCTTCATAGGCTTGCTTCCAGTTGGATCGACCTTTAGAAGGTGATAACTTCACTGCTTTTTCTAAATATTTTCTGGATTGAATAAACTCTTCCTGGCGCATTTTCACCAGCCCCATACCGCCATAACCGACAGGGTCTTTCGGGTGCGATTTGATCAAGGACTGAAATTCTTTTTCTGCTGCCGAGACATCATTGTTATCCAAGGCAGCAAAACCTTTCGACTGCCCTCTGGCGAAACTGGTGTCAATATTAGGCTTATTCGGAACTCTTTTTTGTTCTTGAACATCAGACTTTGCTACCTTACCAACGTTACTCAGTTTAGCCTGAATCGTTTTATCGTCAGGATGACGATCCAGATAGGCGCGATAGTATTTACTATTACTTTGTTCAGCCCCCATCCAACTCAAGGCCTGCCGCCACGCTTCATTTGCCGGTTTAGCGACTTCTGGCTTATTGCTTAAATTTTCCAGTATTGCGATGCCTTCATGGCGACTTGTGTCGCGATATGTCAGCGCTTGCGCATAAGCCAGGGCGTATTTTAAATTGCCCGGGTTTTCTTTAACGAGTTTGGCTAAACCAACCTTTGCTTCGTTATAGCCACTCTTAGTCCCCGCCAGCACTTGATAATATTCAAGCGCAGCGTCGCCTTTTAAGCGGGTCGGATCACCAAGTAATCGAAAACTATCCGCAGCAGCTTCAATGTCACCTTGTTGCGCAAGCTTACGTGCGTCTTCAAGCTGACTATTAGCATTTACTGCTCCGCGACGGATCGCTTCATCTACGGGGCGAATTTGTGCCTGACTCGCTTTCAACTCGCGTAGTTTATTGAGATGGATTTTTGCTTGTTCAGGATGACCATTGCGAGCCTCATACATACCCAATGCCACAAGCGCATCGATATTATTAGGATCAAGCTTAAGTAATTTCCCCCAGGCATCAGCCGCATTATCATCACGGCCACGCTGTTCCCAGAATTGAGCTTGTTCAAGTAATTTTTGTTGCAGAGGAGAGTTTGCAAAAGCCGCACCGGACTCAATGTACATTGACAAAAGCGCCAGTACGATCGCTTTTCTTTTGAAAACCATTCATATCCCCTGTTAAATACCTAAATAACTGTGTGACGGTGCCACGTTCAGATCTCGATAATCCGGCGCAAGCCATGATCATCTGACTGACATAAAATTATCGCAAAACCCTGCCAGACATTTTAACCAATCAGACCGCACTATCACGGTCTGATTGACGAAGTCTGTGACGACAATTTGAAATTATGTTGCTTTAGTTGCTTTAGTTGCTTTAGTTGCTTTAGTTGCTTTAGTCGTTACCATCTTCAACATGCAGACGTTGTGCAGCTTTTCTTCTGAGGAAACGGAACAACATCGTTGCAACAATGAGCGTAGCCAGCATCAGGAAAATAATCAATATCACTGGACGAGTAGACAAACTCCATTTAACCCATGTCCACACTGGTAAGTGCCCAGAATAATAAGTATCGCCGATCAATGCATCAACCACTTTATTACCTTTGATCAGTACCAAATCCCCTTGGAATTTGCTCCGGAGATCTGACTTGCTCAGGCCATTGGTCACGCCCAACAAACTCGCACCGTTACCACCCGTCACTACAACGACAGAATGACCAGCAGACAAAGGTGATTCGAATTGCATCATTGCACCAAAGTCGTTTCCAGTTTTCGCTAATAATTCGCCAGAACGACGCTCTACTTCATCAATATCCTTACCTGCCCAGCGATACAAGGTGCGGATAAAACCGCGTGGAATCTGTAAATGATTACCCGTTTCATCCATGCTCAGCGGCATGTATTTTGCCCATTGCTTCAACAAAGGTTGATCGCCGTTTGTAGCAATAACAAGGAAATCTTTGTCGCTATGTTTATCAACGTCAACGGCTCGGATCACAGAGTTATTGATCACTGGATACCCAGTTGACTCGCCCATACGCCCCATTAAATTAAAAAACACCTGCATTTCTTCATTACTTGGACGATCAGGCATCACCACCGCTGATTGCGACAAATCAGCATATTTTGTAAATGGGAAACCAGCATTAGCAATGTAGGCGAGGTTTGGATAAGTCGCATAGTGTGGCATCGCCGAAAAATCGATCGTCGAATCCGGATCAATCGCAGAGCGAACATTATCCAGGTAGACATCACGACACTCTCCGAACTTTGGATAATCGTAATAAAACTGGAATTGCAGTTGATTTTCGGCACCGATCTTGAATAAAGGTACCTGAATTTCTTCTTGGGCGAAGCGATGTCCCTCTTTAAAGAATAACATCACCGACTCTTTAATTTTGCCTTTTTCCGTTTCAGCACCCGACAATGAAAGGGAGCGCACAAATCCACCGTTAATTCCAACGTTCAAAGTCGACTTGTCCAAAGTTGGACGTGGTGTGAAGCGATAGCGCAAATCGATTGGAACACCATCACGTTGCCAAGTGAATAAATCCGGAGCGACTCGCATGTTCAAGCGAATTGTATCTGGATTCAATCCGTTCACCTGAAGGTCATCGACACGCAAGACTTCACCAAATTTGACCGGACGGTTCGTCGGCAACCAGTTCGGCGCGTCGTAGGCATTGCGTAATTCAGGTTCTTTGAAATCACGAATGACTGCGCTTGGACCGGAAAGTACTGATTGCCCCAGCGTTAAAGCTTGTACCGCAATTTTTAACTCAGGATTGTCACGGCCCAATACCAGCAGTAACTTTGCTTTAGGATTAGCTGGGTTCGGCACCACCATCAAAGTAGGTCCGCTGATGGCAGGTATTTGTATGCCGGCGGGTGCTTCCTTGCTCGTAGCGAAAACGATCGCATGTCCCTTCGGCAAACCGTCCGTCGCGACTGGGAAATTTGCACCGCGATAAGAAGCGAGATGACCGAACCAGGAAGCTACAGAACCTGCATTTCGCAACATATCTAATGATGCTTGTTGGGGCAATACGAAAGGTAATTCTAGTAATTTAGAATCACGCTTATCAAAAAAAGGCCCTGGCAGTAACGCCAGATCATTCGCTAGCTCTAAAGAACTCACTGTCAGCTCAAGATAGCTGGTATTACTCAAATGTGCCCACAAGCTGGAATGATAAGGATCTTCACATTCGCGCGTATAGTGGCCGATCAGCTTAAATTTCAGCTGATTAAAATCCGCAAAAAACCGTGGATCAATCGCATCTTCACGTACTATCCCTTTGGCTGTCTCTTTCGGCAAAGGAACTACGCTCACTAACTCGTTGTTGACCAGCACTTTAAGATGCGATAGTTCAGGTAGAAGTGCCGGCGAATATGCCAGTCCATATTTTACCTTGGCGGAAGTGATCACTTCATCGCTACGGACAGTGAAAGGGAAACTTCGCTCACCTTCAATGCCACGTAATTCAACGCTTGAGTCTTGCCCCATTTGCTTGAGGCTGATCGTGTAAACCTTTTGACTTACAGCAGAGGCAGCGTTCGCGTTAGCGGCAACGGAGGACGATACGGCATCGTCATCTTTTTCAGCGACCTGCTCGGTACTAGCTTTGCTTGACTTTGATTTCGCATAAACCTGGTCATGGCCAGTCAGCGACATACCAGCCACAAGCGCTAAAACCAGCGAGCTTCTCGCTGCATATTTTAAAGATAACTTCATTTTGTCTTTTTTCACGATGTCAGTTTCAGTAAGTGTATTCATATGCTAAGACTTCTTCCCCCAATATTGCCTTAGTCCATCGCCAAACCTGACGAACCCCTGCAAACTATGAAAAGCAATTTCCCTCAATCCGTTTAAGGGATGATCAATATCGCGGTTGTCAGACCAATTCAACCAGACGTCCGCGCGCCCAACTGTGCAACTAATTAAATCTTTTTGCTGCTGTAAACTTAAATCCAAAAACTGTACACTTAATACGTTTTTCTTGGCAAAGATAACTTTAGAGGGGAACAAACATTCTCCATTTGTTCCGTATAAAGAAACCATGAGTTCTTCGTCTTTCTGCATGGAGAAACCGTCAGGCACTTTTAACGACATGCCGCCCATGGAAAAATCTTCTGTCTGGCAAACAATGGAATGCCCATTAGGTAATCGTAAGGTTGCATTTAGCAAAGCACGTACACGATGCGTACGACGAACCTGTTTCGATTCAGTCGCAACCGCCAACGTTGCACCAAGGATAACCAGGTTATAAATGGTCCACAGCATATTCAAAATAACGGTGTCAAGCTCATAGGTATTCCACCAAATTGCCCGTCCAATACCGATCATAAAGCCAACCACATTCAACACCAACATGACGAGGTAAGGCTTGGAAATGGACCAGTCAAAATGTTCTTCCTGAACTAAACCACCTTTCGCCGTCACATTAAAGGTACCAGCCTTAGGATCGATCAAAGCCACAAGAGTAGGTCGGAAAATGTACCAGGCCAGGGTCGCCTCATAGACTTCAGCCCAAAATGAATGTCGATGCTCTCCCTGAATCCGTGAGTTTGTCAGGTTGGCATGCATCAAATGGGGCAATGAATAGGCGGCAATCGACAGGGCAGATGCCTTGATAATGTGCACTTCAAAAAATAAGTAGGCGATTGGCGCCAGCAAAAACACCATCCGAGGCAAGCCATAGAAAAAATGCAACATTGCATTGCTATAACAAAGACGCTGACCGAAACTCAAGCCTTTACCAAACAAGGGATTATCAATCCGGAAAATCTGCGCCATACCGCGCGCCCAGCGAATCCGTTGTCCGACGTGAGCAGATAAACTTTCAGTTGCTAAACCTGCTGCTTGCGGCAAAGACAGATAGGCCGTGTTGTAACCCAGTCTTTGCATTTTTAATGCTGTGTGAGCATCTTCAGTAACCGTCTCGACTGCAATCCCTCCAATCTCATCAAGGCAGCTCCTGCGCAAGATGGCACATGAACCACAAAAGAACGTCGCATTCCAAAGGTCATTCCCATCTTGAATCAAACCATAGAAAAGCTCACCTTCGTTCGGGACATGGCGAAACGTTTGCAAATTACGTTCAAATGGATCAGGTGACAGAAAGTGATGGGGTGTTTGTACCATTGATAACTTAGGGTCAATCAAGAACCAGCCCATCGTATACTGCAAAAATGACCGCGTAGGCATGTGATCGCAATCGAAAATTGCGACATATTCGCCATTTGTTCGACTTAAAGCAGCATTAATGTTGCCGGCTTTTGCATATCTGTTGTCGTCACGAGTAAAGCACTGCACACCAATATTTGCAGCAAATTCAGCAAATTCAGGCCGTCTACCATCATCCAAAATCACAATATTCAATTTCTCTGGCGGCCAATCAATTCCCATTGCAGCCATTACCGTTGGCTTAACAACACTTAAATCTTCGTTATATGTTGGGATGAACAAATCAATGGTCGGCCACGTAGATGTGTCAGCCGGCATCATGACCGGCTTGCGCTTAAGTGGCCACGCTGTTTGCAAATATCCCAGTATCAATACTAGCCACGCATATACTTCCGCCAGAACTAAAACGAGAGCAAAAAACAAATCCAGCGGATTTTCGGTATCAATCGTGTAATTAATGCGCCAGTAAATATAACGACTTGTAGCACTAACAGAAAACATGACCATGATCAAAGAAATCAAAGTCCCTGTGTAGCGCCGCAAGTAAAGTGCAGATAAGAAAACAATGGTAGAAAACAAAGCTTGTAACGGCAACTCCATAGGCACACTTATTGCAGCCCAAAACAGAAGAGCCGCAGCAAGCAAGGAAATCGCACGTGGAATCTTGAGTTCCCAGCCGGGCCAATTGACCATAGACAGGCCAAACTCATTAAGTCGGCCATACAAATAACGAGAGTTAAGTATTGAACGCATTAGTCAACCAGTCCAAAGTTTCTCTGCAACCAAGTCGTAAAATACTGCACATCCTGCGTTGCAGAACTGTGCTGTGCATAGTACGAAACGGGCGTCTGACAAGCCAGCGCCTCACTGACGGCCTCATCGCGGTGTATTGCAAAAGGAACAAATTTCACGCCCAAATTAGAACGTAACATACCAAATACATCACGGCAAAGTTGTTTCGATGCATCCATTTGATTTAACAAATAGCAGTATCCTAGAAAATCTTTGCGGCCTTCGGTGTAATGCTGAATTAAGGATTCAATGGAAGGCACTGTCGAATAGGACGCAGCATCGGGTTTGAGAACAACCACCGCAATATTGGCGACTTTTAGTACTTGTTGCAAATACATGCTGGGCCCAGGCGGTGTATCGATCAGTACCACGTCAGTGTCGTCCAATCGTAAAGTATTTAAGTGAGTCAATAGCCAGTCAGGATTTGATTTAATTCTATGTTCAAATATTTCCCGCTGCCTTTCATCCACTGTTCCGTAAGGCAAAAAATCAACGCCATAGCTACTTTCGTGCAACGCATATTGCCATTGCCCATTCAGCAAATCACGCGAACCGATCCCAGTTGGATCATCGTGAGCCATGCCAAAATGTAACCTGAGGGCATTTTGAGGATCAAGGTCAACAACAGTAATTCGTGCGCCGAGACGTGCCAACGAGACCGCAAGGTTCGCAGTTACCGTCGTTTTGCCCACTCCCCCTTTTGGAGAAATAACAGCGACTACCCTCATGGCCTAAATATTTTTTTAAAAAATGAATTAACCGGCGACTCATTGCCGTGCACTGGTTCCTTTTGATTCACTAATCGTCTGAATACATCACCCACAGATTGCGTTTTTGCAGATAGGGAAGAATTACCACTAGAAAATAATCCTTTCGAACTCCCATCAGCAGAAGTCTCAGAAGTAAAAGTCTGGGCAGCCGAATAGCCGACTGGTCTGGCATCGACTTCGAGTTGTCGCTCGTCACCTTGAAACACACTTGAAGCAGTATTAAAATTTAAAACTGGCACCTTCTTTAAGTCAGTTTTGGCAGCAAATTGATCTGCGCCGATAGTTGAATCTGCTGACGAAGTATGCACTTGTTGATTAATGATTGATGGAGTTACATTCTCGGCAGGTGGTCGAACTTTGAGAACCGGAGCGGACGGCGGATTATAAGTCGCTGCTAATTCTTCATTAACTGGAGCGCCGTAACTAACGCCGTCAGCGCCATGAGTGAAATTTTCTGGCACTTCAGTGACTCTGACATCGCGCAAAAGCGGCCAACGTTGTTTTGCTTGTTCGCTATCAATGTCGCGATTAATCTCTTGGTACGAATTAGTAGTTTGCCCAAATTCTTGAAAAAGATTTTTAACGTCATCATCCATAATTTTCACCAGTCCTTTGTAATTTCCAAGTGCGTCATTGTTTGAATTCAACGACGCGTGAAATAAGACGGCTCTTCAAGTTGCTTTTTCAACTCGTAAATAAACAATTGCCCATCTTCCAAAACAGCACCACGTTGGGTCAAGCGCAATGCTTTGTCCATTCCCAAACCGTCAAACCATTGAGAATAAATACCTTCGAGTAGAGCCGGGGACCATTCTAATGCGTCGGCACCAAAGGCAACCTTTAAAGGCGAGGCATGATGAGCGATGACCAAACTATCCGTCTCTTCAATCACTTCCGCCCAGCCCCAATTCAGTAGAGTCCACACGTGATTCATGCCTGCTTCTAATGCCAACAAGCTACTACCATCGCCAATTGAAAATTCCGATGCCATAGTTCGTCCTAATTGATGCATGAAGGCACGTAAATCTTTAACATCGCCTTTAGATGCAAACTCAGCCGAAAACGCCTTCAAAAACGCTCTCCATTGAATAGAGCATTGTTGGTTTTCGTAATATTTAGCATTTGCTGTCGACATAGATGCACACTTCCTTATACTTTTCTGGAACTAAATTTTATGTATTTATCAATCAATCTTAATTGGTTGGCACTGTATCACCACGTCTTATTGATAGTCTACTCACCTTCGATACCGAAATGTCAACAATATATAAAAGTAACAATTTGTAAGAGAAATAGTGCAAATAAGAACTTTTAGGTTATCGTCTTGAAGCTAGCAAAGTAAGGATTAATTGTTAAAAAAATAAAAAATTAAACCAATGTGAATTTTTTATTTCCGATTTCCAACATAGTTTAAAAATTACATCACATTACTCTAGGCCTTAGCAATGCAAATAACAAAATATGTGTTTTATTTAAACATGAATACTGACGATAATTAATATTAATTCAATAATTAGTTATCAGATATCAAAAGAAAATGACATTCGGGCTATTTTTTTGTCATTTTCTATTTTTAGAATAGCAAAACAACAAATACATTGGCGAAAAAAATCGACAATGAAAATGTTAAAAAAAACAATAAGTCGTCTGACTAAGATTAGCAACTTAACGTCAAGTTAAGTAAAAAAATGAAGCTTAAGCAAAAAAAATTTCCATAAAATTACGATTCTTTTTAATTGCTTAACAGTATTTTTTATTCCACTTGAATCTTCATCCGGTAAATTGACTCAGTAATGACTCAAGCTTTTCCTTTAAGACCCGTAAGGATCCATTTAGCAATTGCCTGTAGATTTTCTGCAGCGGCATTAGATGGTTTATAGGCAAGAATTGGACGTTCGAACGCCAATGCTTCCTCGACTTCGGGACTTTCCGGGATCGCATATGGCACTAAGCGATTACCAAGTCGATTAGAAAATAGCGCAATGACATCCTGAGCGAGTTGGCGTTTCGCTGCTTGGTTAATAATATATGCCGAGCCAATTCGCTTTTTTGCGCTACGTGAATAGGATGAGATTAGTTCTTCCATCTCAGGTAAAGTAGAGTAAGAGCCAGCATCGGCCAACATCACAACTAACAAAAAATTAGCGGCGCGCACTGCTTGTCTCAAATAGACCGAGGGCCCAGGTGGCGTATCTAAAATGACCACAGTATCTGGGTGAAGCTTGGCACTGCGCAATTGATTGATGAGCCAATCTTTCTGCCTCTCCAGCGTTGCTTCAAAATTGATCCTGACTGCCTCGCCGCCATTGCCGTATGGCGTGAAATTAACACCAAAGGGGCTAGGATGAGTCACTTCAGCAAGACCACGATGCGAGTCAATTAAACTACTAATACCTTTACAGTCGTTTTGACTTAATCCACCCAAATGCCATTGCATCGCATTTTGTGGATCAAGATCAATAATCAAGGTCGGACGTCCTGTCTGTGCAATACCAGCACCAAGATTTGCTGATATTGTAGTCTTACCTACGCCACCTTTGGCTGAGACAACGGCAATTACAAACATGGGTATAGTCCAAATAAATGACGATTTCAAAAAGTTATTCGACGGTCGATCAGCGATCAGCGATCAAATGATCTAAGTTGAAGTCGCATAGAATTCAAATGAAGCTCGCGACTTTTGTTCAATCATGCGGTTCCGCCAACTGTTAAACTTTCGATTCGCAAACTCGGCTGACCTACGCCAACTGGGAGGCTTTGACCTTCTTTACCACATACGCCGATACCAGAATCAAGACGCAAATCATTACCGATCATTGAAACATGATTCAATACTTCAGGCCCATTGCCAATTAAGGTCGCACCCTTCACAGGATACGTAATTTTGCCATTTTCGATCATATAAGCTTCACTGGCAGAAAATACAAATTTTCCATTCGTTATGTCAACCTGACCGCCGCCAAAATTCACTGCATATAGCCCATTTTTTACTGAAGCCAAAATTTCTTCCGGATCTTTATCACCTGCCAGCATATAGGTGTTTGTCATACGCGGCATAGGAAGATGCGCAAACGACTCGCGACGAGCATTACCCGTCACATGCATTTTCATTAAACGCGCATTCATCGTATCTTGCATATATCCCTTGAGGATACCGTCTTCAATCAAAGTACTACATTGCGTTGGATTACCTTCATCGTCGATATTCAAAGAACCACGGCGGCTCTGCATGGTACCGTCATCTACCACTGTCACGCCTCTGGCGGCTACTCGTTGTCCGATACGTCCTGAGAAAGTACTTGAGCCTTTACGATTAAAATCGCCTTCCAAACCGTGTCCAATTGCTTCGTGCAATAAAACCCCTGGCCATCCTGGCCCGAGTACCACGGTCATTGGGCCCGCAGGTGCTGGGCGTGCATCCAAATTAACCAATGCTGATTTGACTGCTTCGTCTGCATACTGTTCAAGCAACACATCGGAAAAATAGGAGTAATCATAGCGTCCACCGCCGCCGCTCGAACCAGTTTCGCGGCGACCGTTTTGCTCTGCGATAACCGTCACTGAAATGCGCACTAGCGGACGAATATCAGCAGCAATTAACCCATCGCTGCGAGCGACAAGTACAACGTCATATTCACCAGCCAAGCCTGCCATCACCTGGACAATACGTGGATCTTTTGCGCGTGCAATTTTTTCTATCCGCTCAAGTAACAACACTTTTTGATTGGCGTCCAGAGAATGTAAAGGGTCATCACGTAAATATAAATCACGACCATTACCTGCTTGAAAAGATGAAGCGACTTTAATTTTTCCGTTACCCTGGGTCGCTATCGTACGAGTGGCTTTAGCGGCGTCAAACAAGGCTTTTTCTGAAATTTCGTCAGAGTAAGCAAACGCTGTTTTATCACCAGAAATAGCGCGTACGCCGACGCCCTGGTCTATTGAGAAGCTACCGGTTTTAACGATGCCTTCCTCAAGACTCCATCCTTCGCTACGGGTAAATTGAAAATACAAATCGGCGTAATCAACACGATGTGTGAACATCGAACCCAACACTTTGGACAAACGATGTTCATCCAAGCCAAATGGCGTCAACAACACATCACGGGCTATTGCCAAGTGACTCAAAGGCGAATCAGGTAGAATCATGGGTACAAACCAATACTAAAAAAATGCAATTTTGCATTATATTAAATCCAAGCTCCGAGTACCGAATTTGCATTGATCTCGGTGCGCCAATATAGCGCCACTCATTTCGTGCAATCTAATTTACACTATTTAGGCAGAAAAATTGTTGCAATCATTTTACGACAAACCAGAAGATTGAATTCTTCTGTGCCTTAAAGCTGGCAAACTTTCTCTGATATTCTGAATCAGGTTCGTATCGATATCACCAAAAACCACACCCTCACCTTCAGCGAGTTCCGACACTATCTTCCCCCAAGGGTCAATCAGCACGCTATGTCCCCAAGTGCGCCGACCATTGACATGCTTACCACCTTGCGCCGCAGCGAGCACATAACATTGATTTTCAATTGCGCGTGCGCGCAACAAAATTTCCCAGTGAGCTTGCCCTGTCGTGTAGGTGAAAGCAGAAGGTACCACGATCAATGCGCACTCTCCCATCGCTCGATATAACTCAGGAAAACGCAAGTCATAACAAATTGACAAACCAACACGGCCAATTCGAGTCTCGACAGTGACCACTTTGTCACCAGCAGTGATCGTACGCGACTCCTCGTAAGACTCAGCGCCTTTATGAAAGCCAAATAAATGTACTTTATCATAGCAAGCATCGACTTTGCCTTGAGCATCAAACACGAGTGTCGTGTTTAACACCTTACCTTCGACCGGTGAGCGCAAAGGAATGCTGCCACCAATAATGCAGACGTTCAGACTACGTGCCATATCGCCTAAAAAATTTTGCAATTCTCCGTGTCCGGGTGATTCTGCAATATTGAGCTTGTCGGTTTCCTGCATTCCCATTAACGGCCAGTATTCCGGCAGCAGTAACAATTCAGCACCACTTTCAGCTGCTGTCGTTAAAAGGCGCTTTGCAGTCGCCAGGTTTTCTTTAACGTCAGGTGTAGAAACCATTTGTATCGCTGCGACTTTCATCATTCACCCTTCTTAGTTGTGCTGTGCTTTAAGGCATTAGCTGCATCGAGCGCTTGCTGATGATCTACTTTCGTCACCAAGGGCGCCGACCACGCGCCGCTAATTGTGTATTCAAAAGTAAAAGCTCTAGCGAGCGGTTCACGTAAAAATAATTGTGCCAGGAACGTTCCCAGACCAATAACAGGATTGACAGCCAAACCATACACGACAGAAGCAGCACCAGCATTGACCACAGGAATGACCGCTACTTGCATTTGTTGCGTCTCATGCGCAATATCCGCTGTCCCTCCCATCAATACTGTGGCACTTACCCCGCGCATTTTAAGGTTATCGGTTTTGGCGGTTCCTTGCTCAATCTGTGCTGAACCAGTAATAGCGTCAAAGGCAAAACCTTCCGAAAATACATCTCTAAAATCTAGCGTCAGGCGCCGCGGCAAAGATTGCATACTTAATACGCCGAGGAGCTTTGCCGCTCCGGGGTCTACTTTTAAAAACTGTCCGGCAGCTAAATCCAACTCAATTTTGCCGCTTAAGCTAGGAATATCAAGATAAAATGGTAGCCCTTCCCATTTAAGGCTGCCATCAAGCTTACCCCGACCTCCACGCATCACATTTAGGAAACCTAGACGATCTAACAATTGCCCAGTGTTCGCGATTTCCAACACGTAATCGAGTTGTGTCGTTCCAGCACCGTCGCGACTGATCCATTTTCCACTTGCTTTCAATTCAGCATCAGGATTTTTTAAAGCGACCTTATGCAATTGCCATTCACTGACTCCAGCATTGATCTGATTACTTGCCTGCAACTCCAGGCGTCCCATTTTTTTATTAAACAGCTCGAAATTATCCGCAATGATGTCCAAACCAGGGATTTGTGTTCCAATGGTTTTACCAGCTAACAAATCACTGACATCTGATGCCGCAGATTGTGGAATACTCAATTGGCTTAACCTTGCTGAAACACTACCAATATTTTTGCCGTTACTACCCTCACTCCAATTTAAATGCCCTGTTATTTGTTTGGCATCAATATTCGCTTGCCAGACCTTGTTTTGATGCGATAGCCCCAACACAACGTTATCAAGTTGCTTGTCAAAAATCTGCAATTGACCTGTGCGCACGGCTAAAGTATCTGCCTCGAGGTAAGGACTAAGATCGAATGCTGTTGCGGTAGTCGTTGAATTTGAATCGGCAGTTGACGTTCCACCCGACGCTGAATTCAACAAATTTCGCCAATCATCAACATTGAGAACTTTAGTATCTATATTAACCGCTAAGCCTTTTTCAGGCTCTGGTGCTGGCAGATTAACCCCAATCCCACCGGATAAAATCTTCCACTCAGCATCATGCTCAATCGACTTTTGGCGCCGATATCTGGCGCGCAAGATAGTGCCTAACTGGATACGTAATTCATCTTGATTGAATGGCGAAGCTTTACCCAAGTTATTTATTACTGGCGACAAATCGATACGCAATGGAAGCATCTCGCTGGTATTTTTTCGCAATGGTGCTGGGAAATTCAATCCTAGACCTTGCAATGCGGATTCGATTGTAATTTCAGGTTGTTCCTGCCTAACGCCGATCATTGCGGAATATCGCGCAGCACCACTGATTTTATCCTTTAGATGTGGGCGCAGATTCGCGGGCAAATATTGCACCAGACCATCACCGGTTGCCGTTCCATCAAGTCGAATGCGGATACTACTATCCTTTTGAGTGCCGCCTGAAATCACAACAGGGCCGCCCAATGTATTTGCCTTGATCATATCAATGTTCATACCACGCTCATTGAAATCAAGCTTGCCATTGATATTCGTCACCAACGGAATTTCAGGCTGTAACTGCACTTCATTGTTCGCAAACTGCAATGTGCCCCAAACCTTAGTGTCCAGAATATGCTGCAAAGGCAGCTGCAGCTTAAGACGCAGGTTAGCATTTGAACCTGCCTTCGCTTCCCTTAAAAAATGGCCTAACCAAACATCGACTGGGCTTGCACTGACGTAGGACAGCATCGTTTGCAAGTTACTCGTAACATTGCCATCAATAGTTAGTATGGGATTGCGACTTAACAAATCTGGAATAATTGCCTTCACATTTCGCAAATCGGCACTCAATGTCTTGCCGGAGTTACCGTCAATTTCCATACGACTGCGGTCAAATACAAAACTCCCTTGAATATCATCAATGAACGGCCATAAAGGAGAGTTACCAGTATCGGACAGGGCTCCTGCCGTAAAATCGAGCTTGGCGCCAATGAGATTCCCTTTGACTAAGAACTCACCTTTGCTGCGCGCTTTAATATCATTGGCTGCAAATGGGAAATAGGCAAGATCACCTTTAAGACGCACATTCACATTATCAGCAACACCATCCAAGATGCCCTTAATCAACCAATTACGTAAATCAGATTGCGTTGCAGCAGGGATATACCGATCTAATTCTTTAAGATCAAAACCGGTTATATGTGCACTAATATCGGCGTCGCCAGGTTGCGAAATCGCTGACTTACGCATATTCAAGACATGCTTGCCGCTAAGACTCAGATGCATTTTGTCCTGCTGCGCTTCCATTTGTTCGATCTGAAAAATCAGTTTATCGTTCTGACCGAATTGCCAATTTGCCTGCATTTGCAAGCGACTAAAAGGCATCACAGGATCAACGAAGTAACTGCTCAATTTCAAAGACAAATCACTAGAATCCAATACAAAACGTCCACCTTTATCACTCGCATCCAGACTACCTGATAAATGATCGAAGCCCGGAATTGCAGGCACTGCAGCTTTACCAGCCGTCGTACTTGTTTTTGGAATTGCCAATTGTGCTGGTTGCGCCAGCATAGAAAGATTATGAAATAAGCCTTTGACTTTATATGCGGATATATTTGGATAACTACCTTGCCATACCGCAGTAAATTCTTTGAGTTGACCGGTTGGCGAAAAATCGCGCAACATTTGCCTCTGATCGGAAGGCAATGGTAAGTGTGTGGCAAAACTGGCTAAGATCTGCAAATCTAAATATTTGGCGTAAAGCTCGACACTCTCAGCTTGCCCTTTTAATCCTGGAGTAAAACTTTCGGTGATCGTCGTTGCTGGCAAAATCGAGCCGTCACGGGCAAGCATAGAAAAGCCACTAATAGAAATTGAGTGCCCGGCCTTACCGAAAATAGAGGGCAGGTATTTTTTACCCAAATCCGCTTTCTCTGCGACAGATATTCGACCACGAATTTCGGCCATATCAAGCTCAGGCAAATCAGCAGAAAACCGCCCCAACACATCAGACAAGCTTAAATCAGTCGTAAAATCGGCAATCCGGCCAGCATCCAGATGTAACCACGAACGGACCGATCCATAGCCTTTGTCGAGTTGTGCGGGGTAATCAATATAAGATTTAAGTGCATGCAGATCTGCTTGCTTCAGGTCAGCATAAACATCACCGCTCCACACTGCAATGTCAGAGAGCTTTTTTGCAAATGGCTTATGTTGCAAATCACCACGAATATCTAAAGGTGCCGCAACCACTGATTCAGGCGTTGCGCGTAAGGCAAATTGGTGGTGCCGCCATCTATTTTGGAGAATAAAATTGAGTTTGTTGAGTTTGAGTTCTGGTGCATTCAATAAGTGGTCATGCCAGCGCACTGAACCATTACGAATGATGATTTGATGTTGTGACAGCAGCCAATCCAACCCTTTACCCTCATTTTTTTGGCTTTTTACTTCGTTTGTTTCAACAAGGAACCCTGCAACATATAATTTCCCGTTTGCATCTCGGGCGACATCCAAGTCAGGTTGGTTAAGCTCAATAGTTTGAAATCGTAAATCAGCAACTGCAAAGGAAAGCCAAGACAGTGTCGTATTCACTTCAGGTAAAGTCAGCGCTGGTTGACCTTGACGATCTAACAATACAACATTTTTTAGCTCCAGGCGTGGATTGAGACCATGCCACGACGCTTGAAGCGAGGCGATATGTAAATCGCGTCCCAGCGCCTGTCCCATCATTTTTTCTATTTCTGGCTTGTATTTAACAACGTTCGGTAAGACAAGGTAACGCAGCCCTAACAGCAGACCACAAAAAATAAAATAAACAACGACCAACGCACGCACGAGGAACCACATGCATGTGCTACAAGCATGTGTTGTGTGCTTAAAAAGACGCTTCAATCTGTACCAAAATTGCCCTTGTTTCTGAGGTGCAATCTCGGCTTTTTTATTCACAGACGCAGGAGTTTCCGTCGTCATTATGGGCAGTGGCTCTTTACTGCATTAACGAACATCGAAGTCACTGATCGATCCCTTACTTTCAATATACTCCCCTATTATTTTCTAAAAATATTGATTTGGCTAAAGTGCATCTTTGGGAAAAAACACCTGTTGGTCATTACTACGTAGAGTATATGAAATCTATCTGATAACTTCATTGCATCATTAACAAATGCGAACCAGAAAGTAATAGATGCCTTAAAATTAAACTGACGCTTCACACTATAAATTCTGAACAAAAAAACAATATGACAACTTCTTCTTCGACTTCTTTCGCTTCCGTTACCGCATCGCGTTTTTTACAACGTTGGCTGGAAGGCGCCGTGGAACGAAAATCGATATTAGAGGAAATGTCGAGATTATCCTTGACCCCAGCTACTTTTGCTCAAATTTTACAAAAAGAAATGTTAACTGGCGCCAGTCTCAACAAAGCAATGCGGCGCCTACGCAACCTGGTTATTTGTACATTAATCAAGCGCGACCTGGAAAATAAAGCAGATTTAAACGAAGTAGTAACGACAATCAGCGAATTTGCAGATTTTGTTGTAGTGAATCATCTAAAGGCGTTACATGCAGAACTGTGCGAAACGCATGGCGTTCCGATCGGAGAGGATAGTGGCACAGAGCAAGAATTGATCGTTTTGGGCATGGGAAAGCTGGGTGGATACGAACTCAATGTATCCTCTGACATCGATTTGATTTTTTGTTACGCCGAAGATGGCGAAACAAAGATTATTAACGAAAAGCAACGATGTTTATCAAATCATGAATTTTTTAGCCGCTTAGGTAAAAAACTCATCGCTGCAATTTCTGAAATAACGGAAGATGGTTTTAGTTTTCGAGTCGATATGGCACTGAGACCTAATGGCAATTCTGGACCGCTGGTCGCCAGTTTTGCCATGGTGGAGGAGTATTTCATGATCCAGGGACGCGAATGGGAACGTTATGCCTGGGTCAAAGCGCGTGCCATCACCGGAAAAGCTGACGATATCACACTACTCGATAAAATTATTCGCCCCTTCGTTTATCGTCGTTATCTCGATTATGGCTCGATCGACTCATTGCGCTCAATGCATGCCCAAATTCGCGCTGAGGTTGTGCGCCAGGAAACCAAACATCCTGAGCGTAGCAACAACGTCAAACTCGGTCGGGGCGGCATACGTGAAGTAGAATTTTTAGCCCAGGTATTCCAATTAATCAGGGGAGGACGAGAAGCTCACCTACGTGATCGTTCGACCCGCAACACATTAAATACCTTGGCCAAGAAAGGTATTCTGGATCCAGCGATTGTTCATAGACTACTAGACTCATACACATTTTTACGTAATCTGGAACACAGATTACAATATCTCGACGACGCGCAGACCCATACATTTCCAGTTCATAGTGAAGATCAGCTGCGTATAGCACAAATGATGTGCTGCGTTGACGTGGACGAACTTTTAGAGAAATTACAACCGCATCGCGCCTTTGTTGCAGAGCAATTTGATGCTATGTTTAAAGACAAGGCTAATAGTGACGATGAATTAGAACAAGAACTACTGGCTGGCAATCTGGCAAATAGCGACAATGAAGAAATGCTGGCTGCACAGCTCAGCAAAGCAGGCTTTTCTGATTCTGTCAGTGCAGCACGTCGATTAACGGCGACATGGAATTCACCAAAATTGCAAACGCTCTCCGAAGCCAGTCGCAACAAGCTCGTCGCATTGGTCAATAGCTCACTCACGTTGATCGCGAAACAAGACAATAATCATTTGATTTGCTGGAATCGCCTACTCGACTTTATGGAGGCCATTGCACGCCGCTCGGCCTATCTGGCTCTTCTGACCGAATACCCGCATGCTTTAGCACGCGTTGTCAGAATGATGGGGGCAAGCGAATGGGCAGCGATTTTTTTAACCCGCCATCCGATTTTGTTGGATGAACTACTTGATGAATCGTCATTGCATCAACGTCCAGACTGGGTGGCGTTTAAGAACGATCTTCAGCAACAATTGGCGCAACACAAGGGTGACACTGAGAGGCAAATGGAAGTGTTACGCGAGCTGCATCATGCTATGCAATTCCGGCTTCTTGCCCAAGATCTGGAAGGTCAATTAAGTGTCGAACATCTGGCAGATGAGCTCTCACAACTCGCGGATCTGATCGTTGCCGCCACCATGCAGGCAGCGTGGGAAACTATCGCCAGTCGTCACCGCCCGGTACCTCAGTTTGCTGTGATAGCCTATGGAAAACTTGGCGGCAAAGAGCTTGGTTACGCATCCGATTTGGACGTTATTTTTTTGTATGACGATGACGATCAGGACGCTCCGGCCAATTATGCAAAATTAGCTCAACGCTTTATTACCTGGATGACGAGCCATACACCAGCGGGGATTTTATTCGATATTGACATTGCACTTCGCCCGGATGGCGCCAGTGGATTGCTCGTTTCATCCGTCACGTCGTTTGCGAAATACCAGGAAAAGTCGGCGTGGTTATGGGAGCATCAGGCCCTCACGCGCGCGCGCTACTGTGCAGGTGACGCCAATATCGGCGAACGTTTTGAGAAAATTCGAGATCAAGTCCTAAGCCAAGAACGCGACCCAGCGGCGTTGAGTCGAGAAATTCTTAACATGCGACAAAAAATGCACGAAGCACATATCAATCGCAGCGATCTATTCGATTTGAAGCATGATGCGGGCGGCATGATCGATATCGAATTCATTGTCCAGCATCTCGTGCTCAGATACTCGCACCAATTTCCGCAACTTACGGCGAATATCGGCAATATTGCACTGTTGAAGCGCTGTGGAGAGTTAGGCTTAATCGATACTCAGCTCGCTGAGCAAACGTCCATTGCCTATCGCTGGTTCCGAAAACTACAACACGGAATACGACTTCAGGGCGAAGACAGAGCGAGAATTAGCCACGATAAAATAATGCAGGAAGCGGAATCAACCAAACGTTTGTGGAATACACTATTTATTCAAGCAGATTGAGTTTGCGATCAGGCTTGAATCAAGCTTAAGTTGTACTTTTAATTTTAGTTTTAGTTAAAAAAATAAACCGGACTTAAGTCCGGTTTATTCTCAATATTGAACATCGATTATTGAACATCGATGTTTCTCGACATGTGTCGACGAATTATTCCATTGACCGAATCAAAGTTGTGGTTTGGTCGTTTCCAACCACTTTTTGATCCGCCCTGCATCAGCTAATCTGGAATATTTGCCTTTCGAATCAAGGAACACCATTACCACGGCACGGCCTTCTATCATTGCCTGCATGACCAGACAACGCCCCGCCTCATTAATAAATCCGGTTTTTTGCAAGCCAATTTCCCACGATGGATTTGAGACCAGTTTATTTGATGACCCATATTCCAACGCTGGCCCACCAGGATTAACGATATATTTTGAATCCGTTGAATATTGACGAATGATGGGGAACTGATACGCCGCATTAACCAATTTAACTAAATCTTTTGCACTCGCTCGATTCTGGCTCGACAAACCATTGGAATCGACATAATGGGTATCTGCCATCCCCAATTGTTGTGCTTTTGCGTTCATTGCTGCGACAAACGCTGGACGTCCACCCGGATAACTTCTCCCCAAAGCGGAAGCAGCGCGATTTTCAGAGCTCATCAAGGCGATATGTAACATGTCGGCACGTGACAATTTCGCGCCGATTTTTAAGCGTGAACCGGTACCTTTTTCTTTGTCGATATCATCCGCGGTGACTTCAATTTCTTCACTCATGTCCTGATGAGCTTCGACAACGACCAGGCTGGTCATCAGTTTAGTGATGGAAGCAATCGGTAGCGATACGTCGGGATTTTTCTCAAATAAAACCTTAGAACTCGCCTGATCAACGACATAGGCTACGTTAGATTGTAGTGACAAGGGGTCTTTTGAACGATTCAAACCTTCCGCATCACCGACGCTGGGTTTATCAACAGGCGCTGCCATTGCCAGGTTTTGCGTCACCAGGCGACGTTTTCCATGCACAAGTACGTAACGTTTCACTGTTTTTGACGACTGAACCGATGCCGTATTACTTATTCTTTTGTGGGTAACGCGCTTTTTGACAACGACATGTTTAGACGCTGTCCCGCTATCACTGTCTGTCGCAAAGGACATCAGGGGCAACAGAACAGCCATTGAAAATATACAAGCTTGACGGGCAAATTTCACTATCTACAACTCCTCGAATAAAATGTGCCAAAAATTTAAATGCAGTGTAGCAAATATCAAAAAAATCGCAAGATAATTAAAGACTTAGCACAATTTATTCAAGCAAATATTTACTTTACAAACGTTACGAAGTGTTGAGTAGCATCCCGTTCAGTGACGAGCGTGTTTTCTATTTTGCTGTGATCTGCATAACCCAGTGCCATTCCGCATACCAACATTTCGTTCGCAGGTAATTTGAGCTTGTCGGCAATAATTTTATGGTATTGGGTGAAAGCCGCTTGAGGGCAAGTATCAAGGCCACGCGCTTTGGCAGCGATCATAATATTTTGCAAAAACATCCCATAATCTAGCCAAGAGCCCTGCTCCATCACACGGTCAATTGTAAAAATCAAACCAACCGGCGCA
The DNA here is from genome assembly GCF_049340285.1 of Undibacterium sp. SXout20W. Classification (NCBI taxonomy): domain Bacteria; kingdom Pseudomonadati; phylum Pseudomonadota; class Betaproteobacteria; order Burkholderiales; family Oxalobacteraceae; genus Undibacterium; species Undibacterium sp. SXout20W. Next base: position 45,624 of record NZ_JBMPPH010000021.1, read on the forward strand.
TTAAAGAACGCGTAATTGCGCCCATGTTGCTCGTGCATTCCCTTTTTATTGTCTCGCCCCAGGCCAAGTAAAGCATACAAGTCCCAGCCAACTTTGCGACGTCGTTCAAGATACGGGCTGACCCATGACACTGGATAATAGTTATATTCTTCAACGTGCGGCGATTCCGCATTGGGATGATTGTGTGCGTCTAAAATAGCTGTCGACAACTCTTGCAGCTTCGCTCCCATTAAAACGTAAACTTTCCAGGGTTGCGTATTACTGCCCGATGGCGCACGTTGCGCTACTTCCAGTATCTTTTGAACGTCCTCTTCAGAAAGCAGATCCGGCAAAAAGGCTCTGATGGAACGGCGGCTGGTAATGACATCATCAACACACTGCTGAACGGGGGAATTAATCATCGTTATCTCTTTGTATCGATATTAAAAGTTGACGCATAGCGTCTGGAATAGTTGCAGGCCGGCGATGTTCACGGTCAACGTACACATGAACAAAATGCCCTTGTGCGGATGCCTGTAATTCGTCGCCCTTGAAAATACCAAGTTCATAGCGAACACTGGAATTACCCAACTTGCTGACAGCCAGACCCGCCTCAATCGTACCGGGGAAAGCTACCGATGCAAAATAGTTGCACTGAGTCTCAATGACCAACCCGATGACCGGGCTATTTTCAATATCCAGTGCTCCATGGCTTATTAAAAATTCATTAACAACGGTATCAAACCAACTGTAATAGACCACGTTATTTACATGTCCATACGCATCGTTATCCATCCATCTCGTCGTGATGGGAAGAAAATGCTTAAACTGTCCACGGGTTTTTGCTTGTAATTTCATGTAAGTGACTAAGAAGTTAAGCCATTAAAACGACTTTTGTTGCGCTCGCCAAGCAGTAAAAGTCGATCACCAAAACAACATTCTGCCAATACGCGTCGATCATCTTGCAGACCAATCAACAAATGCATCAAAAGTTTAACATACCCCCTCATTTCACGATCAGGTCATAAATCATCTGCAGACTCCGCTACAGACATCCACGTTTATTGTGTTTTTTTTATTAAAAATGATAAATTATTTAAATAAAAGATGTCTATTTATAAATTTGCAACGCACAAAATTTTATTGATTAAGTCATATAAATCAATGTAATATCAATTTTTGCATCGCACAAATACAATGTCTTAATGACCGTTTTCTTGTTTCATTTTAGTTTCATTTAGTTTCATGAGCAGCAGAAGTATTTCCCACTCGTTTGCATCCTTTTTCCAGGAGATTCCTATGTTTTCTGTACCAGAACAATTCTCTGCGGCAACTAAAGCAAGTTTTGATGCACAAATCGCGCTATTTTCGCTCTTGAGCGGTAAAGCCTTCGAAAGTGTTGAGAAACTGGTCGAGTTGAACGTTAATGCAGTAAAAAGCACATTAGAAGAATCAGCAACGACAACGAAGCAATTGTTGTCCGCAAAAGATCCACAAGAGTTCTTCACACTCAGCACTTCTCACGCACAACCAACAGCTGAAAAACTGTTGGCATATAGCCGTCACCTCGCAAGCATTGCCTCCAACGCGCAATCTGAATTCACTAGCGCAGCGGAATCGCAAATCGCGGAAAGTAATCGTAAAGTACAAGCTTTGTTTGAAGAAGTCGCTAAGAATGCACCCGCTGGCTCTGAACAATTTGTATCTTTCTTCAAAACAGCGATCACTAATGCCAACACTGGCTACGAGCAGTTCACGCAAAATACCAAGCAAGCTGTAGAAGCTTTGGAAGCAAACCTGAACAATACGGTGACGCAAATTTCACAAGCAGCGAAGCCAGCAACACGCGCATCGTCGAAAAAATAATTCAACCTCCCTAAAAAAGGATTGATTTAAAAAAATGCCAGAAGCAATTTGCTTCTGGCATTTTTAGTTTTCAAAAATACAACAATACAACAATACAACGATAGAGTTAAAAACTTTAACTTCCGTTTAGTGTGTTTTTGTTTAGATCTTATTCTGATCCTCAGAATATGCGTGACTTTGATAGAACGAATATTTTCTGGCGTCCCCCCTGACTTTCTCGACAGGATATTTGATGGCGTTCAAGTCAATCTTTTCATGCGTCGCCGCAATCAAGTCAATGTCGAGTTTATCGGCCAGCATCACGACATAGGTCAATACATCGGCCAACTCATAACGCACGGCAGCATATTGCTCTACACCCAATTCATCAATATTCCCTTGGGTAAGCCACTGAAACGGCTCCAATAACTCGGCCGCCTCAACGATTAACGCGCTTGCCAGATTTTTGGGGGAATGAAACGACTCCCAATGCCGTTCTCTTGCAAATGTACGTAAGCGATCACGAATACCATTCAAGTCTGCTTGTGATTGATCGTCAGTTTTCATTGGGTGCCTTGTCTGCCTCAAAGTATTAATGGGTTATTAATTGGTCATTCGTTTTATTTAACGATCGGAACATCTAAATTTACGACGTATTTTTCCTAAAAGTGGCCATAAATGCTGCACTGCAAAATAATTACGTGACGATAAGCTTGAACCAGAGTTAGAATAGGAAAACGCTTTATTGTGACGATTATTTGTAAATTTCGCAGAAAATTCCCTCATCATAGACCCTCACCAACCTTAAGGAGAGATGTATGCCTTTGCTTCACCCACAGATTTCTGCTGCAACGCAAGATCAAATTGAGAAACAGCTCGCGGCTATCCAAGCATTCTCCAGCGCGGCTTTTGGTGGACTAGAAAAAATTGTCGCACTCAATTTTGCCACGGCAAAGCAAGCGATAGATAGATTGGCCAGTAACACTGAGCATGCTTTTAATGTTAAAGCGCCGCATGAATTATTGGTTAAAGTACAAGAGCAGAGCACGCCGCAAATTGAGAGGCTGTTGGCCTACGGGCGCGAACTAGCGACGATTTCCGCTAGTTTTCGTGAAGAAGTTTTGCATCTGGTCAATCCTTCACAAGCATCGATCGCGACACCAAGCATCATCGCAGTGCAATCTGACGTTGTTGCTTTGCCGATTTCGAAAGAAGTAAAGCCTGTAGTCAAAACAAAAGCAAAGACAAAAACAAGCACAAGCAAAGCCACACCGAAGGCAATTGCAAAAACGCCAGTGAATACACAATTGCCCTTATTAAGTGAACCTGAGCAAAAAACTCAAAAAGCAACAAAACCACCTGCAAAACCAGCGTCTAAAAAAGTAGTAGCAAACGCCAAACCTGCTACGAAAGTTGCAAAGACATCGGCAGTAAAAGAAACACCTAAAGAAGTAGTTAAGGACGTAGTTAAGGCGACCGTGGATACCCCCAAAACCAGTCCTAAAATCGCAAGCAAAAAGATCGCGAAGCCAGCAGAAAAATCTATATCTGCCAACGCTGAAGGTTTGACAGGTTCGACACCTAAAAAAGCAACGCCGCTTGCGAAAGCAACAGTAACTAAAGCAGCAATTAAGAAAGAAAGTGATTCCCCAGCAGTGATTTCAAACACAACAAAAGTCGACAACAACACATCTGAACCGGTTGCAGTTCCAAAACCTGTCGCTGAAGTTACCACAGCGCCAGCAGTTGAGAAAAAATCTGCTGTGAAATTTCCAGCAGCGCTGACCCAAAGCTTGCAAGGAGATAAGCCGGCATTTCCTAAAACGGGCAGCAGACCAGCATTCAAAGCAAAATCAAGCCCTGCAACAGGGGCGAAAAAGCGTGTTCGCCAATAATTGACGATTGTACTTTTAGCCACATAACTTGCACCTATCATTATTGCTCATAACATTCGAGCAATAAGAAAAGCATGATGACCCAGTTCATCATGCTTTTTTTTATTGAAAACCTCCGTCTTTAAACTCACGAATTCTCAAACCCCCTTCGCAAATAGATAAAAATTGCGCTCTAAAAGTTGATTAATTCAGAATTCGAGCGACATGCTCTATCGTCAAAAAACGACACCATCTTAATTTTTAATATTAAATTTAGATTTTTTAAGAATTAAATTTCAAATATTTAGATTTAAGAAAATTTAATCTCTTTTAATGAAATTTTGAATAAGCTTGTAAGTTATTCGAATGAAGACCGACCAAATCACTGTAGCATCAAATATTGCAGTACCAATCTAGCCAAGCTACAGGCTCCTTAAATCAAACCGGAGGAAACTATGAAATCAACATCCCTGACAAATGTTTTGAAAAAAGTCGTTGGCGCGTCCGTAGTAGCAGCATCAGCCATCGCTGCTGCACCTGTAGCAGCCGTCGCTGCCTGTGCACCAAAGTCAGCTTGTGCTGGTAAAAAAGGCTGCTGTGCAGCAAAGACTGGTTGCTGTGCGGCCAAAAAAGGTTGTTGCGCAGCTAAAAAGCATGCGAAAAAAGGCTGCTGTGCTGCGAAAAAAGGCTGCTGTGCTGCGAAAAAGGGCTGCTGCGCTGCCAAGAAATAATTTAGCGCTTCGTGCACGCAGTGATCAGTTCATCTGCTTCGCTGCGTGCATTTCAATCCATAAACAGTCTCTGCCCTCTCGTCAAGCTCGGTCAACATGATGAAACTACCTCAGGTACTCAAATACAAGCCTGACTGGACTCAATATTCAGACACAGAATTGAAACAATTTTTGCAAGCTGCAGCTAAGCTCATTGGCAGTATGCAGAAACTGACTGAACAAAATAAACAAGTCGTACAGAGTATCATTGGCGATCATGTTTTCGTTGAATGGAATCATTATCCAGAGAATGACGTTCGCGACGATAAAAACGCCTCCCAATATTTTTACCATGCTCATCCAGGTCTGCAGAGACCTTTTATTGAGCATGGCCACTTCCATCTATTCATACATGCTGAAAAGATTGGTTTACGGCGCCCAGATCCATCCTATTCGCCGGCGCCAGCACATCTGGTTGCCGTATCGATGGATGCGCTAGGAATTCCAAGTGGTTTTTTTATCGTTAATCGCTGGGTAACCAAAGGGCCTTGGTTAACCAAAACAGAATGTGAACGCGGACTACAGCATTTCAAAATTCCACCCAATAAGGGTGAAAAAGAGATCAATTCTTTCTTAAAGTCGCTGGTTCAGCTTTATCAACGTCCCATTTCAGCTCTGCTGGAACAGCGTGATGAGATCATGAATACCTTATCCGGGCAACGTGACCGACGCAGCGTGTTTGCTGATCGTCATATCGAAGTCTTATGTTATGTCCCGATTCATTTAATGGACGATATCGCTTGCCTGGAACTCGCTGTGCAAAGAAAAAGTAAAACTAAAAAGAAATAAAAAACGAACGTTTTGTAAGTTTTTTGTATTTCCAACGACTACTTGATATCTCGTTCACGTTCGCCCGATTCAATCAATTAAAGGAGTTTTACCATGTCATTAAGCCGTCGTTCACTGATTATGCATATTTGTGCTGCCGCTGTTCTTAGTTTTGCAGGAAATAGCGCGTTCGCTGAAGCTATCGCTCCCATTTTTTCTACACAAGCTGGCGCTATTCGTGGCTACGACCCGGTCGCTTACTTTAAGCAAAATAAGCCCGTAAAAGGTAAAGCAAATTTGTCTTACGAATGGCAAGGTGCTACCTGGCATTTTAGTACTCAAGCCAATTTGGATGCATTTAAGGCAGATCCAGAAAAATATTCACCGCAGTACGGTGGTTACTGCGCCTACGGTGTAGCGCAAGGGTATACACCAGAAACGGATCCGTATGCATACAAAGTGGTCGATGGAAAATTGTATTTAAACTTAAGCAAAGTTGTTCTTAAGCGCTGGCAAGAAGACATTCCTGGCTATATTCATGATGCCAATCAAAACTGGCCAGACTTAAAAGCTGGTACGTACGTCGAAAAGTAAGAATTAATTGAAGATTTAATTAATGCATTAACAAATATAGTTGGGCGGTTGCAGCCCGCCCAACATTTGCTCAATTTCTGAGATTAACTTTCGAGATCGGGTCCTGAGATATTAATGCGAATCTTATAACTCCGCCATACGCCGCAAACGTTCCTGCTCCTCAAAAATTGCTGACTCGATCTCTTTCATGACGGCACCGACGTTCACTGGGCGGGTATCCGCAGCGACATAACCAGTCAATTTACTGTCAGGCGTCAATTCACCGGCAACATATAATTTCCAAATTTCTTTACCGTATTGCGTGCCATTCAATTCTGGCGCAAATTGTCCAAAATAAGAGGCAAGGTTTGCAACGTCACGCTCGAGCATCGTCGCCGCTTCGGTATTACTTGCAGCATCAATGGCTTGGGGCAAATCGATAATCACCGGGCCTTCCGCATCAACCAGGATATTAAACTCGGACAAATCGCCATGAATCACACCCGCGCATAACATCAAAACCACTTGCTGTAATAATTGCGCATGATATTGCAAAGCCAGTGCATGGGACAACGCAATATCATTGAGGCGAGGTGCAGCATTTCCATCCGCATCCGTGACCAAATCCATCAGCAACACGCCCTCAAAACAGATGTACGGCTTAGGTACTTTAACGCCTGCCGCCGCCAGTTTATAGAGGGCATCGACTTCAGCATTTTGCCAGACCTCTTCCTGCATCTTGCGACCATACCGCGTGCCCTTCTCCATCGCACGCGCTTGTCGGCTATTCTTAACTTTTCGTCCTTCCTGATATGAGGCCGCTTGTTTGAAGCTACGTTGGCTTGCTTCTTTGTAGACTTTAGCGCAACGTATTTCCTCGTCGCAGCGAACCACATATACAGTCGCTTCTTTGCCACTCATCAATTGACGCAGAACCTCATCGACCAAGCCTTCTTCGACCAATGGCTGGATTCTCTTAGGTGTTTTCATCTAGGTTCTTTGGCTAGGGTAAATTATTTACGCGGCTTGCCAGCGCGCTGGGGCGGCGTGTGTGGGCGTGACTTGTTGCGTTGATCATAAATCGTTTGCGCATCTTGTTCGGCACGTTCCTGGGTGCGCATCTCAGGGATATCGTCATGTAAAGTAAAAAAATCGTTTGCCTGTGCGCGCATGACATGTTTGATCGCATCTTCATCGGTCAAATCAAATTTTTCCGTCATGAGTGTGGTGACTTCATCTAGATATTGCTCGTAGGTCATCATAATCGAAATTCCTTCAAATCAGGCGCCATTGCGCCTTTTAAGTGATAAATAGTAATAAGTTGCCAGCATTAAATGCTGGCGTTTTTAACTGGTGGGTTCAACCAAATGCTTTAAACTTGGGGCAGTTTGTATGTATTGACGCAGATTCACTCTGCCAGCATTAAGCCACATTTGACTTTAGCGATCTTTAGCTTTTTACTATGATGTATTGCACATCATCGAAATCAATCGTCGATAAAATCAATATTTACCCTTGAATTGTCGCCAATGCGGTATTCAGCACAGCATTGTACACGTGACCGGAGCATCTACCGCTAAATGGCAAGAATCGTTTGAATGGCTTGACGGCTTAATGGCTTGATGGTCTCTACTTCTTTCGTAGGTGATTTTTTGTCAAATTCTCAGCTACAATTCCGCCTTCAACGACATATTGCAAGGATTGAATCATGAGCATCACCATTCACGAAGGCTTACGTGCGTATATCGATCCACTAACCGAACACGAATACGCAGCGCTTGAACGTAGCATTCTCACAGAAGGATGTCGCGATGCCTTAGTATGTTGGGGTGATGTCCTGATTGATGGTCATAACCGCTATGCCATTTGTCAACGACACCAGATCCCGTTTAAGATCGTCCAAAATGACAATTTTAGCAATATTGAAGATGTTCAATTGTGGATGATCGATAATCATCTGGGCCGTCGCAGCGTCTCCGACTTCCAACGCGGCATGCTTGCCCTACGAAAAAAGGAGATTATTACGGCCCGCACTAAGCAACATGAAGAGAGCTTGCCCTCCGCGGACACTGAAAGTGACGTCGCTGTGCCGGTGATTAAACCGACCCAAAGTCGTCAGGAAATTGCACGAGCCGCGGGCATCAGTAGCAATGCCGTAGTACAAATAGAAAAAATCCAACGTACTGCTTCCCCAGCGCTGGTGCAGGCAGTACGAGATGGTACGATTTCGATTAGTGCAGCAGCGGCCGTTGCTTCGCTGCCGAATTATGAGCAAATTGCTGCTGTCGCCGGTGGTCGAAAAGAGTTGCAACAAGCTGCAAGGCAAGTGCGAGAAAAAATTCGCGAACAAAAAGCACCAGAAAAAAATGCGAATCTGGCGGCAAAACAATCAGAATCATCTGAAGCAACCAATGAAAGTCGTACGACAAATTCAGACGATCAACAAAGTGATCCGGATATTCCAGTGTTAAAGCAAAAAATCATCGCTTTGGAGCATGAAAATGCTGCTTTATTAGAGAAAATAGCGCAGCTTCAAGCAGCGCTCGAAAACGTCCAGGCAAATGTCTAAAAAATAGGTTCAGGGTAAGTGAAAAATACGCGGTTGTTCAACATCGTTTTTATTTGTTCAAAGTTCTTTTTGGAAAAGTAAACCACCATGGCTCAAACACGTCAAAGCTTATCGCATCGATTTTCAAGCGAATCCACTGCGGATGAATCGATACATCAAACGACACTAAGTACGCTGGCAAAAGCGGCACAAGGTAAGCCATTTATTTTGGACGACGTACCGCTACGGATGATGTATTTGACACCAGATTGTATGCAGAGTGTTATGCGTATTGATGACCCGACGCACCTGTTATGTGATTATTCCAGGACAATGATGGGGTTAGTGCTCTTTAATCCACAGCCTCGTCATATTGTATTGATCGGGTTGGGTGGCGGCTCATTGGTCAAATACTGCTACCAATATTTTCCGGAATGCCGAATTACAGCAGTAGAAATCAACGCGGATGTGATTGCGATGCGTGAACAATTCATGATCCCCGCAGACGATCAACGCCTCAATATCATTCACGCTGACGCCGTGGATTGGTTACCTCAGCAACAAGGCGATGCCGATGTAATTTTTCTGGACGCTTATGACATCAATGGTTTAGTTCCGGCGCTCAATAACAAAGACTTCTATGCGACTTGTTACAAGCAATTGAATAAAGGGGGAATTTTGGTTGCTAATGTGTGGGGAAAACCCAGCACTTTGGCGCCAATGCTCACCATGCTGCATCAACAATTTTTGCATCAGGTCTGTTGGGCAAAATCAGCTGACAGTTATAACTTACTCGTATTTTCAGTCAAAGAAAGCGATGCAATAGTTGATGCGGTCACACAGCAACAGGTCGCAGACAGCCTCATTGAAAATCACCCAACGCTAGAACTAGGAGCTTTAATAAAAAAATTAAAGTCTCTCGGGTATCAAAAACAGGCGTCAATCCCTGAAAGTCAACTATCAGCAGCGCTGTTAAAAAGTCTGCGCAGCATCATGGTCAGCGATGCCAACGTTCCCCAGAACTATGCTGAATTCAAAGCCTTAATGCTCCCCTCTCCGACAGATTCTAGCCGCTACTGAAACATCAAGCGACGTCCTTGTATTTTTTCTACGCTTAAGGAATTGCAATTTTCCTTGCCTCTTGCTCTGGTAAATAATTACTCAGTATTTTCCTGACAGTGCCATCTTTGTGCATTTTAGATACCAACGAACCCCACTTTTCTGCCTCGCTAGCGCTAAATGATTGCATTGAAAGTGCAAGACCACCATATTTTCCAGTATTCGGAGGACTAACATCATAAGCGATGAGTGTCTGATCTATTTTAAGCTCTTTGGCAATAGGCCGATAAGACATTGGGTAGATGAGCGCAACGCTAAATCGTTTGGCGACCAACATTTTCAGTAAAGCTTCTGTATCCGCCGCCTCGATCACGCGATTGGCTTCGCGCAACTGTTCAAGAAATGGATTAAAAAATACACCATGATCAAATTGTCTTTGAACGCCAATAGTGATCGTCGGGTCGCTCATTATTTGTTCCATCGAAACGAAATTTTTAGGTAGCGGCGTCATGGCGACGATATACGGTGTTGAGTAACGCAGATTAAAAAAATAAGCGTACTTTTCACGCTCTGCTGTACGAACTCCCGTGCCGACCATATCGACCTTGCCATTTTGGACTTCAGCCCACAGTCGAGCGATCGGCAAAACGACTATATCAAATTTGCATTGCGTTCGGGCGCTAAGCTCGTTTGCGATGTCAACGTCCATCCCTTTACCATTGTGAAAATAGTAACCAGAGTCAAACACAGCATAACGAATCGCTCGTGCCGGACACACTGGAATGTCAGCACTCACCGCGCGCTGAGTATGGAAAAAAATAATGAATATCAAAATTATTTTCAATATTTTCAAAATTCACCTTTGCGTTTTCAGGACGTCGAATCTTTTCCAACAGCTTCATCGTACACGGCGAATCAATTTAGATGAGTGAGGGCTTGCCATTATTGATGCGCTATTTCGAATCTAATTCGTTCAAACCAGATTGCACCTTTCTCACTTACTTTTATACTAGTTTCAGAACACACCTTTGCCAAGAAGAAACTGATCAGAAAAGCTTGTTGTAGCAAATTTAATACGCCTAATTTGTGAATGAGATCATGATTCCTCATCACGTAAACCAAGCTTTTTGTAAGGAAATGGGATTTCGTTTGACTCATCATTATTGATCAATTTGGAGAGCACATGAAAAATCTATTACTGACATTAGCGATAATTAGTGCCTTCGTGAATGCGAGCAATGCGGGCGAGATATGCGGCAAAACAAGTCCTCCACACACGGTCGCGCTGTTAGAGCTATACACATCGGAAGGTTGCGATAGCTGCCCGCCAGCCGATAAAACGGTACGACATCTTCAAGATTTGACAGGTTTATCGACCGAACAGCTCATTCCTATCGCTTTGCACGTCAATTATTGGGACTATATTGGCTGGAAGGACCCTTATGCGCAGATTTTCCATGCCGAAAGACAACGCGATCTGGCACAACATTCTCGCGCACGGGGTGTGTACACACCCGAATTCTTCATCAATGGACAAGAGTTGCCAAACTGGCGTGGCGATTTGATCAAATACACAAAAAACATCAATCTTCAACCTGCAAGAGCGAGTCTCCATCTCGGCATAACCCAAGTCTCCGAAAATATATTGCTGATAAAAACCGAAAGCGTTTCACAACAAGCAGACGAGCTACATTTGGTCCTGTTAGAGAATGGACTGGTAAGTCAGGTCAAAGCTGGAGAAAATAAAGGATCGACGTTGCAACACGATGCCGTCGCCCGCAACTGGTCAAACAGCATCAAATTAACGGCCGGAAGTCCACATCACGAAACTTTCCAATTAGCCATCCCACCTCAGGCAGTTAAGAGTAACTTATCGGTCGTCGGATTTATCCAAAATCAAAACGGCGCGATCTTGCAATCTTTACTTCTACCAGTTTGTAAAACACAGATTTAAATACTTTTTTCGATCAAGATTGTCATTGCGAGTGAAGTCTGGCAAGCTTGTGGCATGCGTTCAAGCAATAACGCTCAGTATTCGCGACACAAGGAACTTGCCATGTACGATGAAAATGACTTTACCGCTGTTTCAAAATTTTTAAAACTAGGCATCAAAATTGCGATTAGAAATCCAATGGGGCAAAACCCTGTGTTTGAGTCTAATTTTCCTAACCCAAAGGGTGCGATGGTCAAACTCAGCGAAAAAAGTCTGTACGACGTTGAACGAAAACTCCGGGCGTTAATCGGCAATGATACGCCCGTCAAAACGAAGCTTACGCCCTTCGTCTATTTGGGAACTAATTTTCGCGGCATTATCTATTGCACCAAAGGCTCCTTCGACTATGTTCTGCAAGAGACGCATGATCTGTTTGGAACCGAATCTAAACGTATCGTCCGCCAGGCAGACACTTTTAATCAGCTATTAAGTTAAGCCTGGTTGTCCATGTCCACAGGACACGTTAGATCGATCAAACTTTACCTGGATTTCTCAGTAAATCAATGGAATAGCCATAGAAGGTGCCGACATTCACCGACATATTCCCCTCATTCACCGATAAATAAATGACATGCCGCTCAAGCTCGGCTATCTTGCATCAACACCTCATCAAAGTTCTCTACAAGCTCTTTAAGGAAAGCAGATGCGTGATAATCCGATCGATTCAACGGCAAAAAATGCCAAAAATTTGATATTTGGTCTCTTTTTAGTTGCCACAGGCTGTTTAATTTTGATTTATGGCTGGGATGATTTCGTTCTCATGGCGACGATGAAATGGTGGTATTTCGTCCCTGCGCTTATCGCTGTCTACGGGCTCATCGATATTGCTCTTGGTAGAACTGCCAGACGTATTGGCAAAGGCTGCTTTAAGATTATTTTTTCATTCTGGTTGTTTGCGTCGATGGAACATCTATGGGGCTGGACATTCAGGACTAGTTGGCCCCTGATCCTGATAGCGATTGGCGTACAGAGTATCGTCTCAGGCTTACTCGCTTCTAAACAAGAATCCTGATTAAATTTTTTCGCGGAGTAATTATTATGAGTCAACGGCAGCAACATAATCGAGTAGTCATTGGTACTATCATCTTAATTTTTGGCGCCTTAGCCTTCATCGATAACTTGAATCTTTTTAATACCAGAATCATTCTGGAATTCTGGCCAACCGTGCTGATCCTCATTGGCGCTCTCAAAATGTCACGTAGCGACACAGTATCTGGACATTTAATTGGAGGCGGTTTTATTACGGTTGGAACACTTATGATTTTGCAGCACCTGGGATTTGTGTATTTTAGCAGTCGCACATGGTGGCCTTTAATTATGATCTTTGCTGGCTTGTCGATTATCTTCAAAGACCGCATCAAAGCAGACGTTAACGCAACAACTCAAATCGGTGAAAGCGACGAAAATACAAGTAATTTGTCGGCAATTATGAGTGGATCAAAATCGCACAACTCATCTCAAAACTTCCGTGGTGGTGAGCTTACCGCAGTGATGGGTGGAATTGAGCTGGACCTACGCAATGCATCGATCGATGGTACCGCCACACTGAACGTGTTTGCTGTGTGGGGCGGCATAGAGTTAAAAGTTCCCGCCGACTGGACTGTCGTCTTGCAGGGCGTTCCTATCCTGGGCGGCATTGAAAACCGCACCGTTCCACCGATGAACCGCAGTAAAATCTTAACGATACAAGGCTATGCAATTATGGGCGGTATAGAAATTAAAAACTAAGTTGCGCAAGCTATATGCATCCAATTTTATCGGACTTCCGCAGATTTCTCTGGCACGTCGCACTCTGGTTCATTGTGGGCGTGGCAGTGGCAAAACTACTTGCTTTCACGGGGTTTAGTGCCCCGCTCTATGCTGGTTTATTAGCGATACCGTTGAGTATTGTTTTTGGATTTTTAACGACCTCCGCCTATTATATTTCACGTTCTTTTCAGACGCCGCATTATGCATTTTTTACTATTGCCCTCATTTTCAGCGTCAGCTCTCTGATCTCTGGATTTCTCAGCTTGTCTCTCACCTATTTATGGAATTGGTTACTGGAATATATAACAGCACCACCAGTCGCAAGCGCCATGACATCGCATCTCAACGTATTAATAGTTGCAGTTTGTTTTTTCCTCTATTTTCTGGCGCTGCTGACGTATGACATGGTGATCGCATCTGACAACATAAAAGCCGCAGAAAAAAGGGAAGCAAATGCCCGCTTACACGCACGCGATGCGGAAATGCAGGTTTTACGTTCGCAAATCGATCCCCATTTTTTATTCAACAGCCTGAATTCCATCAGTGCCCTGACGGCCATTGATCCAATTGCTGCACGTGAAATGACCATCGCATTAGCTGATTTTTTTCGCAAAACGCTCGTCTTATCAGAACAAGAGAAAGTGAGTCTCGAACAGGAACTCAGCTTGTGCGAGGATTTTTTAGCTGTCGAGAAAATTCGCTTCGGGAAAAAATTGCAAACCAATATCCAAATTGACGATCTATTAAAAGCGGCGCAGATACCGCCAATGATTTTGCAACCCTTGCTCGAAAACGCAATCAAGCACGGAATTAGAACGATCGGTGAAGGGGGCTGTATCACTATTCACATGACGAAAAATGCAGACTGGTTGTATATAAGGATGAGCAACCCAATCAACCCAGAAGTAACGCCCGTGAGAGGCTCAGGTCTGGGACTACATAATTTAAAAGCACGTTTTCAGGCGTTGTATCACGATCAGGCCAGGGTTGAATGGAAGCTGTCAGAGAAGATGTTTGTCGTCGAACTCACGCTACCTTTGGAGTTACAAAATCATGTCTAAGCCACTACGCGTCGTTATTGCGGACGATGAAAATTTAGCTCGCATGCTCATCAAAGAATACCTACGTCCCCATACCGATTTGGAAATAATCGCCGAATGTGAAACAGGTACAGCAGCAGTGAACATCATTGAGACAGAACGCCCTGATCTACTCTTTCTTGATATTCAAATGCCGGAACTAACAGGCCTAGAAGTCTTAGAAGTCACCGGACGTCTCAATGGCGTTATTTTTACTACTGCCTATGATCAATATGCACTAAAAGCTTTTGATTTGCATGCCATCGATTACTTACTAAAGCCGATATCACAGAAGCGTTTCAATGAAGCATTGGAGAAAGCAAAAAAATTGCTCTCGATGAATGCGCTGGAAGATGCTAATAACATCCGAAAAATCATTGCCAGAAATACCGATAAAAATCAGCAACTACAAATTCGTGATCGCGGCCAGATATACACCGTCCCAATTTCTTCGATTGACTACATCAAAGCGGAAGACGATTATGTGTTAATCCATGCCGCTGGTCAGGTACGGATGAAAACACAAACGCTTTCTGATATGGAAGAACAATTAAATTGCACAACGTTTGTACGCATACATCGCTCTTATCTTCTGAATTTAAAGGCACTTAAATGCATAGAACGACAAGGCAAAGATAGTATGGTGGCGACACTACTGAACGGAGAAAAGTTGCCAGTCAGTCGTTCTGGCTATGAAAGATTAAAGCTCTGTTTGGTATAAGGGCTATTCTGAACCAAAAAAATACAAAAAATACAAAAAATACAAAAAATACAAAAAATATCGCAACAACATAGTGAGTCAACGAAATACCATGTCAACTTTACCCTATAGCAACACGGAAAAATAAGAAGGTCAACAACGATATAGGCCAGCATTAAACAGAAGCACTGGACGACATCACTAATTAATTGCCTTCATCACCATAGCCAGCTCCGTACGCGTCTCCTGCATTAATGACTCCAGATTATCCTCTTCAATACCTAAGGCATTCAGACCAGGATGAGCAGTAGTCAAATCAAGCTGTTCTATGCTATTCGCCACAAAGTGAGCATCCAAAAAATCCGCGACAGTCAATACATCGGTCACCGTGACTCTATGGCCGATCTGCGGACGATATCCACGGTGATTTAACACGGCATTACGAATATCCTCATCAATGTCCCATTCTTCCAAAATCGCATTACCGATGCTGGTATGCCATTGATCGATCAGGTTCCATAGAATTTGTTCCGAGGTAAATAAATCCTGATAATGATGCGCTCGATTTAAAATATAAAACTTGCCTATGCCGTGCAATAGTCCAGCCAACATGGCCTTGTCAGCACTCAGCTTTGTATGTCTGCGGGCAATGACCATCGCCAAGGCCGAAACGCGCAAGCTGCGGCGCCATAGACCTTCCAATTGAGTCCCTAAGGTGCCGTTAAATTTATTCTCGGCAAGTTGCTTCATACCTACAGCAATAGCGAGATTGCGAACAGCCGCAAAACCTAAAAGCATGGTCGCGCCACGCAAATCGTTGATCACTCTTGATTGAGGGTTAAATGCAGCTGTATTGCACAAGTGCAGTACTTTCGCAGACAACACTGGTTCACTACCAATAATGCGAGCGATCACATTATTCGAAATATCTGGCTGGCTTAAGGCTTTCCTGATTTTCATCGTAGCAGCCAGCGATGTCGGGAAAATCAATTTTTTATTCGACAGCTCATTGGAAAAATCTTCCAAAAAAGCAAACTCATGCGTTTTATTTGCGCTCATAGATAGTTCTCTGGTCTCATCTTGGCATCACCTGTAATAGCGCATAACAGGGATCGTTTTCATGCTACTCGTCGCCAGATTTAAAATGATCAAGCGTCATAAAAACTGGTCGAACTTTAACTTCTGTGTAGATTAATTGCCTCACGGGTTTCTAATGCTACACGGCGAGCAGCGTCAGCATAGCTTTCGTTTTTCAGCGTTTTTGCATACAAAATAGCGCGCGATGAATTGATCATCATACCTGTGCCGTTTGCGGTTTTTCCTGCATTAACTGTTGCAGCAATGTCGCCCCCTTGCGCGCCAATACCTGGTACCAGCAAGGGCATGTCGCCAATAATTTGACGTACTTGCGCTAATTCATTGGGGAAAGTTGCGCCAACGACCAATGCTGATTGGCCATTTATATTCCACTTTTCAGCAACTAATTGCGCAACATGTTGATATAAAGGTTTGCCACCAACATCTAAAAACTGCAGATCGGACCCGCCTGCATTCGACGTACGACATAAAACAATCGCACCTTTGTCTTTCCATTCCATGTATGGCGCGACAGAATCAAAGCCCATATACGGATTGACGGTGACTGCGTCAGCTTCGTAGCGTTCAAATGCTTCGCGGGCATATTGTTCTGCCGTCGCGCCAATATCTCCACGTTTTGCATCAAGGACTAAAGGAATCGTAGGGTAACGTGTTTTGATATAGCGGCATATGTCTTCCAGCTGATCTTCAGCACGCAAGGCCGCAAAATATGCAATCTGCGGCTTAAAAGAACAAGCAAGATCGGCGGTAGCATCAATCATCGTTTTACAAAATGACAGGATCGCATCAGGTTTTCCTTCTAATTCAGCCGGAAAGCGTGTGATATCTGGATCTAAACCTACGCACAAGAGTGATTGATTGCCAGCCCAAGCGGCATTAAGTTTTTCTATAAAAGTCACGATTACCTCTGCATTGTCATATTATTTCAGAATAGCAGCATTATACCGTGGAGCAACCTCTGGAAATGCTATCACCGACATGCAGAAATTTGATTATCATGTGGTTCCAACGCTAGATTCTTTCGAACTGACCCAGTTTCACTCTCTTTTCACTCGCTTTTCACTCATTTTTCAGATAAATTTATGACAAAAAAAACAACAAAAGAATTCAATCTGCTGGCGCTCGATAATCAATTTTGTTTTGCACTGTATTCAGCGTCTTTGGCACTAACCAAAACCTATAAGCCTTTGCTAGAACAGCTCAACCTGACTTACCCGCAATATCTGGTCATGATGGTACTTTGGGAACAAGATGACGTCCTCGTAAAAGACATAGGCAGCGCCTTATTTCTCGATTCCGGTACCCTCACACCGCTTTTAAAGCGATTAGAAGCCTCAGGACTACTGCATCGTCGCCGCGATGAGAATGACGAACGACAAGTCAGAATCGTACTCACTGACGAAGGAAGACAATTGCGGAAAGCCGCCAGCGCCATCCCTCCCCAAATTTTATGTGCTAGTGGGCAAACACGGGAAACACTGATAGCGCTAAGGCAGCAACTTACCGAACTGAGAGACCAGCTTCATGCGGATTCTGGCGATTAAATAGCCATTACCGTCAGAAATCTATCGGGTTAATAGAAAAAAACAATGGATGAACAAGCAAAATTAGATTGCGCACAATTAAATTGTGCACTATTATTAATCCATCGACGCCGTATTTCGATTTCCAGATTCAAGGAAAGAGGTAGTCGTCGTTTTTTTACTATGTCAAAAAATGCTTTTTAATCGCTTTTTTATTTTTTCAATCGTTTTTTTCTTTACCGGAGAATCTCATGCAAGTTCTTTACACAGCAAATGCAACAGCCACGGGCGGCCGTGATGGCCGTGCAACATCCAATGATCACCAGCTCGATGTTAAGCTCACAACACCGAAAGAATTGGGTGGCGCGGGCGGCGAAGGGTCCAACCCAGAGCAATTATTCGCGGCAGGCTATTCTGCTTGCTTTATTGGTGCCATGAAATTTGTTGCTTCCAGTGCGAAGATTGCGATTCCGGCAGATGCTGCTGTCAACGGTCTGGTTGGGATTGGTCCGAATGGCAAAGGCGGATTTGGCATTACCGTAGCTCTCAATGTCTCATTGCCAGGACTAGATAAAGCGGTTGCGCAAGACCTGATCAATAAAGCCCATGAGGTTTGCCCTTACTCGAACGCGACACGCGGTAACGTTGAAGTAACGATTACATTGCTTTAATAACGCTGCTGCGCGCTACTGCAATGTTGCCAGGGCATTTTTAGGCGATCTAATAGGCTAGCGATGAGATAGCGATGAAATAGCGGTAGGATAGCGGTCGGATAGCGGTCGGATAGCGGTAGGATAGCAAAAAGCTTCCTACCGTGATCTATCCTTGACGTGTATCATTTAGAGGTATTCTCATCTCTACACATATTCTATGGTTCCTTTCGTCAGCAAAGATGAAGTCCGTCAAGCGTTGCCCTATTCGGTTCTCATTCCGTCCTTGCGTGCCATGTTTAAGCAAGACGTCGTGTCACCAGTCAGGCATGCGCATTCTCTCTCCGCGGTAAGCAACTCGACGTTATTGCTGATGCCCGCCTGGCAAGCACATGGCTCGACAGGTGTAAAATTAGTGACGGTTGCACCGCACAATACACAGCATCCGACGGTCCATGCGATTTATATTTTGCTCGATACAGAATCCGGCGTCCCATTAGCGCTGATGGATGGCGAAGAGCTGACCATCAGGCGCACCGCTGCAACCTCAGCTTTGGCATCCAGTTTTATTTCACGAGAAGATAGCCAACATTTACTCATCGTCGGCAACGGTGGATTAGCGCCGCATTTAGCGGTAGCACATTGTCACACCAGAACGATCAAAAAAGTCACTATCTGGGGTCGGAAGAAAGAGAAATCCGAACACTGTCGAGCTGCGATTCTCACTCACCCTGAATTCCCCACGCAGACTCAGGTTGATATTTCTGATCAATTAGAAGCAAGCTGTAGTGATGCCGACATCATCAGTTGTGCCACAACCAGCACAGAGCCTATCGTCCTCGGTGATTGGGTAAGAGCAGGAACACATCTTGATCTGGTTGGTGGATTTACACCGATGATGCGCGAAGTCGATGACCATTTAATGGCAAAAGCAACCGTCTTTGTTGACACCTTTGCAGGTGCGCTGACTGAAGCAGGCGATATTGTGCAATGTCTGAATAATGGGGTATTAACACGAGATGCTATCGTCGCCGAATTAGCAATGTTGTGTCGCACGGAACATTCGGGACGTCAGACAGCCAAAGAAATAAGCATATTCAAATCCGTGGGTGCCGCGTTAGAAGATTTATGCGCAGCTAATCTGGTTTGGCGAGCATTGAACAATCGCGTTGATTAAATAACTTATTGCGTAGCTTATGCGCCTTATAGCTTATGAATTTATGTGCTTTTGTGCTTTATAGCTTATTAACTTATTAATTCGCTTATTTTAAGACAATAAAAAAGGTCGACAGCATCGACCTTTTTTTTCTTGCTTCGTTAGCGGTTATACCTTCGGTGTTCCGCCTAACAAGACCGCCCGCTTTTGGGGCTTCGCTGGTGCAGAACCACCGGAGCTTAGGGTGCTGCCAATTGTCGGCGCAGGTAAAGTACTAACGCTGGGCTCATACGGCTTGAGGAACCATGGATCAACTTTTTCTCTTGGTGCCTGAAAACTACGTCCTGATTTCTCTGGTTTGTCGGCGCCGTTACGCTCTGAACGGTCGCGCCCGTGGCGTGGACGTTCTGCTTGTTGCACAGACACCGCTACAAAACCTGCTAAGGTTAAGCGGACAATTTTTTGTTTAATCAGTTTTTCGATATCGACCAACAGGCGCTCATCTTGATCGGTATACAAAGAAATTGCATCACCCTTAGCGCCGGCGCGACCAGTCCGTCCGATGCGATGAACGTAATCTTCGGCGTTATAAGGCAGATCGTAATTAATTACGCACGGCATTTCAGAAATATCCAGACCGCGCGCAGCGACGTCGGTCGCAACTAACACTTCCACTTCGCCCCGTTTGAAATCTTCCAGTGCCAACATACGCTCGGATTGTGACTTGTCACCGTGAATTGCTGACGCTTTAACGCCCTGCTTCACCAGATGCAAAGCCAGTCGAGAAGCGCCAATTTTGGTATTGGAAAACACGATAACTTGTTTCAAACCACGTTCACGGATGATAAAAGAAACCGCATCACGTTTTTCATCTTCGGCGACTTTATACAGAATCTGCGTTACGTTGTCTGCGGTCGCATTGCTGCGTGCCACTTCTATCGTTTGCGGGTTATTTAAAAAGCTGGCAGCGAGTTTTTTGATTTCTGGTGAGAATGTCGCCGAGAACATCAAATTTTGTCTTTGTTTTGGCAACAAGTTAATGATACGTTGCAGGTCAGGCAGAAAGCCCATATCCAGCATGCGATCTGCTTCATCCATCACCAGAATCTGCGTCTGGGAAAGATTAATTGTTTTTTGTTGAACGTGATCAAGCAAACGCCCTGGTGTAGCAATCACAATCTCGACGCCTGAACGTAGGGTAGCCGTTTGCGGCGCCATATCAACACCACCAAAAACAACCGTAGAACGCAGCGGAGTAAAACGTGAATAAGCTTTCACATTTTCTGCTACCTGATCTGCTAATTCACGCGTTGGCGTCAAGATCAGCGCGCGTACAGGATGACGGGCAGGCGATGCACTAGTGTTTGCATGCGCGAGCAAACGCTGAATAATAGGGAGAGAAAAACCCGCAGTTTTTCCTGTGCCTGTCTGCGCGGCCCCCATCACATCCTTGCCTTGCAAGACGACAGGAATTGCTTCTGCTTGAATCGGCGTAGGGTGTACATAACCCTGTTCAGACAGTGCGCGCAAAATTTCAGGTGCCAAGCCAAAATCCTCAAAACGAGGAACGGCTACTGGAGAGTCAATTACGGTCGGGTTGGCAGAACCCTGTACAAGTTCGGACTTAGTATCAGTCATGTATTCTATGGTGGGCCTCCCGCACATCACACAGGGCACCGACAAAATTACCGGCATCACCGCAGTTTGCGACAGTCTAAGGAGGATAAGCGTAGGCTAAGAAAGCATAGATTATATTACAAATCAAGGGCTTAGAGCAAATAAGACGATTTTTCTTGTGTAAACGAAGCACAGTCTTAGTTCAACGGCACAGCTTACTAACCCCTCTGCGCCCTTACTTCAACACCGAGATACGCTCCCCACTCCCCTTTTCGGCCGTTTGATTTTCGTTATTTTTGCTTTGATACAAAGAAAATAATGAGAATCGATGCGCTTTTCAAAGTTGGCTCTTCTTTTTCACTCTGACGCAGCATGTTTTTAAAATGGCTTCACGAATCATTAAATCTTATTGATAATCATTCGCATTCGTATTAAAATAAAACTTATTGATGCATTTTGCTACTTAATACTGGCACTGGCATTGTTACTGGCAGTGGATCCAGTTTCAAAGTCAGCCTCAACTTGCCCTTTATTGAAAGAGACCATGAATCATCGAACACCTGTCGCAGCGGCACTCATTACCTTATTTGCCCATCCCTTCGCCGCTTTGGCGCATAACGCGGAAGCAAGCGCTAACCCCGAAGCCAACCCAAACGCGGTCACAGAAGTGACAATTCAGGGAACGCGCAATGACTTTGCACCAGGCGCCGTCACGCTCAGCAAATTGCCTGCTGATTTACGCGATGTGCCGCAATCAGTTACGGTTGTGAACAAAGCCTTGATGCAATCGCAAGGCGCCAATTCAATGGCTGACGCCTTGCGCAATGTGTCTGGGATCACTCTCGGCGGCGCGGAAGGAGGTCAAATTGGCAACAACGTTAACTTAAATGGTTTCTCCGCCAGAACGGACGTCTATCTGGATGGTTTCCGTGATCGCGGTCAGTACTACCGCGATACTTTTGCGCTGGATTCGATTGAAGTATTAATGGGGCCATCATCGATGTTGTTTGGACGCGGGTCAACTGGTGGCGCCATCAATCAAGTCACTAAAAAGCCAATACTTAAAGATCTGACGGAAGTCAGCGCATCGATCACAACCAATGGTTTGGCACGTTCAACAATGGACTACAACAACGCCATTTCTGAAACTTCGGCAGTCCGAGTGATGGCAATGGCGCAAGATGGTAAAGCGACGACACGAGATCAGACGTCGTTAAAAGATATTGGTCTGGCGCCCTCGGTCAGATTCGGTATCGGTACGCCCACTGAAATCACCTTGTCCGCGTTATTGCAGCACAATCACGACATGCCCGACTACGGTGTAGGGCCATTGAATGGCCGCCCAGTTCCTGTGGCGCGCAATGCTGCGTATGGCTATGACGACGATCATACTGATTCTGATATCGCCGCATTGAATAGCACCATCATCCATAAATTTAGTCCGGAAACCACCTTACGCAACCAGACCCAGCTTAACTATGTACGGACAAATGCGGTAGAAACTGCGCCCAACACCTTAGGTACCGTCGGCGCAAATGGGTTTGTGCCGCTACCGGTTGCGGCAACCAGTAATTTACCACTGTCTGCTTTGTATGAGCGCCTACAAAGCCACGACAGAAATATTCGTGATTATTCGTTGTTTAATCAAACCGAACTGACAACGACCATCAGCAGCGGGAACTACAAGCATCACATATTAGCTGGGATTGAATTAGGCCATGATGGTTATGATAATCAGAATTTTTATCGTAACGGAACATGTAACGGCGCCCCCCTTACGACGCCTGGTGCAACGAGTGGCTATGTTGCTTGCGTGCCTTTATTGAACCCGAACAATGGGAACTCGCCCGTTAACGTCAACAGCGCTGCAGGTAATCGTGCAGGAGGTTCGGCCAACACGGTAGCAACCTATCTCAATGACACCCTGGAAATCAATCCCACGGTCAAAATTGTCGGTGGACTGCGTTATGATCGATTTACAGCCAGCATTACCAACTCAATTAATTCGGCAAATACCACCGGCAGCACTGCCATTCCTTCGGCTTATCAATCGATTGGGTTCACTAGTGTCCGATTAGGAAGCATCTGGCAACCGGATGCTAAGCAAGCCTACTACGTTTCGTATGGAACATCATTTAATCCATCGTTAGAACAATTGACAGGTACGGTAGGTCAACAAAGTCTGGCACCGGAAAAAAATCGCTCGTATGAATTAGGTGGCAAATGGGATTTGCTCAACAATAATCTGGCGCTGACCTCTGCTGTTTTTCAAATACAAAAAGAAAACGCGCGTAGTCAGATTACAACTGGCGTCTACGAATTGGATGGTACCGTCCGCGTCAATGGCTTCAGAGCTGGTGCGAGCGGTCGTCTTTCTAAAGAATGGCAATTAGCAATGAATTACACCTCCCTCGATGCCAAAGTCGTCGCGGCATCAAAAATAGATGGCACATTAGGCAAAACACCCGCCAATACACCGCGCAACACACTGACCGCATGGAGCACTTATGAATTTGCACCCCACTGGGAAATCGGTGGTGGCCCAGTTTATATGTCACAACGTTTTGCCAATGCCACCAATGTGGTCAGTGTTAGTGGTTACACTCGGTGGGATGCAACCTTGGCTTACAAACACAAAAAATATGATATCCGTTTAAATCTATTTAACCTGACCGATAAAATGTATTACGAAAACTTAATTCAATCCGACGGAGGTCGCTCGGTTCCCGGCACAGGTCGCACCGCCATGCTGTCATTGGCTTACCGTTTTTAAGTTTTACATTTTAAATTTTACGTGTTTAAGTTAAAAAGAGAATAATCATGTTGATTCATATTCCCCAAGTATTAGATCCAGAGGCATTAGCCAATGTTCGCTCTATGTTAGAACAGGCAAATAGTGCATGGGTTGATGGCCGCGTCACGGCAGGTTACCAGGGCGCGTCCGTCAAATTGAATCAACAGATCGACGAACGTTCAGAAGTTGCACGACATTGTCAGCACATCGTTTTAACTGCGCTAGAACGCAATCCATTATTCATCAGTGCAGCCCTGCCTAATGTCGTTTATCCCCCCATGTTTAATCGCTATGGCGAAGGCATGGGATTTGGTCTACACGTCGATGGCAGCGTACGCCTGCATCCGCATAACGGCAGCAAGCTTCGCACAGACGTGTCTGCGACTTTATTTTTGGCAGAACCCGAAGAATACGATGGTGGCGAATTACAGATTGCAGATACCTACGGCACACACAGCGTTAAGCTCGCTGCAGGTGATATGGTCGTGTATCCTGCGACCAGTTTGCACCAAGTCACCACCGTCACCCGTGGTACACGTTTAGCGTGCTTTTTATGGGTGCAAAGTCTGGTGAAAGACGATGGTCAACGGAGTTTGCTATTCGATATGGATACCGCGATACAAACCCTCAACCGTACCCAAGCAGATGAAACTGCACGACGTAGCTTAGTGGGTTGTTATCATAATCTTTTACGACAGTGGGGAGAAACCTGATAGTCAGAAAATTCACTTTTAGGAAGTCGGGGGAGAGCAACCCGCCGAATCCAGTCGGATAAAATAGCAGCACGGCTTGCACCTGCGCTTCAGACCAACTTAGTTACGCCAATTGGAGACCGATCGGGTCACGGTAAGCAGAGAAAAAAAAGCGAAAAGCAAAGATTAGCAATGCAAACAAGCATTGCTTCCCTACCTCAATCTCTATAAAAAATACTCCAGAATCTCATCGCCATAGTGATCGATTTGGCGAGTGGACGTCCACCCCAGATGCCGATAAAAACCGTAAGAGCGCACCGCAGGATTGCTGCTACACCCAAGGAACAAACGTCGATGACCTTTCTCGCGCAAAATCTCAATCACTCGGGGCAAAAGCTCCTTGCCTGCGCCAAGTCCTTCGAATTTTGGCAACAAGGCTAACACAACGATCTCGCCGCTTTCTGTATCTCCAAAGCAGTAGCCAATCATCTGGCCATCCACTTCTGCCACAACACCCGGCAGTTCTCCGACCTGAACACTGTGCGCCCAACTTTCCTGTGTGATACCAAGCTCAGCAAGTCTGGCTTCGGAAATGGCATTCTCGCGAGTCTGTCCCCGAATGATGATGCAGGTGGCGATGTCGTCGGGTTGTGCGGTTCGATAGATAATCAAGTTCATCACCTTTTTTTAGAAAAGATATGCTGCCAAATTGACGCAATAAGTAGAATTTTACTATGACTTAAAGGCTTGTCGAAACACCGCTCAGTACGGCGGTTTCACGCAGTCTGGGCGACACTTTAACATGTGCATTCATTAACTACGACGGGCAGAATGATAAAGTGGACGAATCAGAATAGGGATAATTTGGATGGCTGACTGATCCCGAAGGTAATCAGATCAAATTGTGGAAAGCACCGACATAACTTCCATTGACATTGGATAAAAAAACCGATGCGCGACGTAGAGTCGGACATCGGTCTTTTTGGTATCAACGTATCAGCATATCAGCATACATGACACCAAAGCATCTATTTATTTAGGAAAGCGCTCAAGTTTTTTTCCATCCGGTGG
Organism: Undibacterium sp. SXout20W; assembly: GCF_049340285.1. Lineage (NCBI taxonomy): Bacteria > Pseudomonadati > Pseudomonadota > Betaproteobacteria > Burkholderiales > Oxalobacteraceae > Undibacterium > Undibacterium sp. SXout20W. The sequence continues at coordinate 71,162 of NZ_JBMPPH010000021.1, forward strand.
CAACTGGTACTCCGCGACATTCAATTCCATCGCCAATAGCGTGTAGTACGCTACCAAGCCTGTCAAATCAACTGCCCCTTTTTTACCAAAGCGTTTTTCCACCCGGCTAAAGCTTGCATCAGAGACGCGCTTGTTACGTTGAAGTTCGATGCAAAAGTCATAAACCATTTCCTCATCATCCGACATTCCTTGCGGACGGCGACCATCTGCAATAGCATCAGCAATGTCTTTCTTGATGCCGTTTTTTAAGGCAATTGGCTGATGTACATACCATTCGTAGTCTTGCGTCCACTCACGCGCTGTGATCAGAATGGCCAGTTCACTGAGCGTATTGCCGATCGCCGATTTGTAGCGCAGATAATCCCCCATGGAGCGCGCTTGGGACATCATTTGCGGACTGTGCATCAGTGGCTCAAATGGGCCAAATACTGGAACCTTACGATTTGCCTCAAAATCAACTGCTGCCTGTTTTTGATCGGCGTTGTATTGATCCGGTGCAATCGTTGGTAAACGATCGGCGGCCTGCGCAAAAAAACTCGTTGTCAGCAACGATACCAAAGCAATTGAAAATCGGAAATTCATGTCTCACTCCTTTATTTTTGATGAATGTTCATCATGCATTATGTCTATCAATTATTGCTTCAAAACTACTGCTTCAAAACTATTGCTTCAAATCTCTTGCTTCAAATCTCTTGCTTCAAATCTCTTGCATATCAGAATGAATATCAACGTTACATCTTAATCTGTTTTTTAGGTAACGTAATAAACGGCGGATTCAATTTCGAAGTGCAACCACATGTTGATGCGATTGTAACTGCTTCATAAATACTTGGTGCGGCGTTTTGAAGCCGAGACATTTTCTGGGACGATGATTTAAGCTGTTCATCGCCCATAA